>JAYUSP010000092.1:0-2649 GCA_043755615.1 Betaproteobacteria bacterium | reverse complement strand
ATTGTAGGAGTGGGGCTCGTTCACTGGCGTGCTCGCGCTGGCTCACGATGGCGCACCCTGTCAACGCGCCAAGCGCCGCGTGTCAATGCAACATGGACTTGCCCAAATACCGCGAACGGTATGGAAACCTCGTCCCCTCTCCTCGAACACATGTTCTGCTGAGGTACGTGTATCGGCTGCGGATTGATTGCCGTCGGCCGCTTGGGGATTCGTCAAAATCGGAAGCTCCAACCAGGCTGCCGCGCGGGCGATGACTCAAGCGGCGCAGGCCTACGAAAACCTCAGCGGCGGGTTGCTGCAGCGGCGCCCGCCGCCGTGACGTCGACGGGAAACTTGTCGACCAGAACGAAGCCCGCAGCCTCCAGGCTGCGCGGCCCGGTGTAGAGCCTGCTGCCCGGACAGACCAAGGATTCGGTGCCGAGTGCATCCAGCGCCGCCTTGAGAAACTGATACTCGATCGAACCGCAGAAGTAGTCGCGTTTGACCAGCGCACTGGCGATGCGGCCGTCCAGATCCGGCCCGAACTTGAAGTGCGCCAGGGCCAGCTCGATGTCGAAGGGTGGCTGCACGTTGACTTCGTGCACCGCTTCAAGCGCCACGCCACAACCCGTCTTGATCAGCGGCACCTTCCACAGCGACGTGAGACGGTAGTCTTGTTTGACGACGATGCGCTCGTACGCGGCCGGGTCCTTGGCCTCAAGCATGGCCAGCAGTCGTGCGCGTATGCCCTTCATGCGCGCGCGTGGTCGCGGCGACGACCATGAGCGCTCGAACGGCCGGTCGGCATCGAAGTAGCCGCTGCCGGCAAATGGCGAGAGCTCGCGTGCGTGATTCCTGTCGTCGAGTCGCTCGGGGTAGAAGTCGACCATGCTGGCAAACACACAGCGATGTCCGAGCGCGTCGAGGTGCGCGAAAAGTTGCGGCAGCGTGGTGAAGCACTCTGGCAACACCAGGAATTCGTCGGCATCGACGGTGAGCACCCAGCGGCCGGCGCCCAGGCTTTCTGGTACATCACGTTTGGCGTGCAACTGGAAGCTTCTGCCGTCGGGCATGACTTCACGGTAGCCACGGTCCGCGCTCAGGATCGTGCAGTCATCCTGTGCGGCCAGCAGGTCGAGCGTGTCATCGGTCGAATGGTCGTTGTAGAAGACGAAGTTCTCGACGCCCAACTGCCGGTAGTGGTGCAGGAAGTGCGGCAACAGGTAGCTCTCGTTCCTGACCAGGGCGAACACAGCCGGCCCTGGCGACAAGGGCGCTTGTTTGATCGTGCGGAACTCCGCCATCACGCCTTTGGCAGCGCGTGCCAGCGCGGCCACCGAAGGCGGCGACACCCGCGATGGCGCGAATTCGAGCTTTGCTTGAGTCACTTCAGGCACCGGCGCCGTGCCGGCATCGACCCCGGGCACGCGCAACTCGTAGCGCAGCGTGCGCGCCAGCGTGCAGCCCGGCGGCAGCACGATGGCCGATGTGTTCGAGGCATCAAGCTCGAGAATGGTCACGGCCTGGCGCAGTGCTGCGCCCTCCAGAACGCGGCGGCGGATGCGCTCGTAGAGCTGTTCACGCATCTGCAGGGTGAACACGCTTTGCCCTGAGAGTCGACTCAAGTCATGCTTGACGACCAGGTAGAGGGCGTTCACCCTCTGGCTCAAGGGCTTGTCGCCAAGCTCGGCGAACGCCACGCGTGCGGCGTCGGAGTGTTCGATGAACTTCAGCCATTCGTGCGGAAACCAGCTGACCCTGCGCCCGAGTGCTGCGTTCAGCCGGTGGTAGAGGTCACGATCCTCACCGCCCCAGTTGCGGATCGCCTCGTCATAGCCGCCGATTTGAAGAAAGTCGTCGCGCGAACAGACCACCGTGCCGTGCAGGTCAGGTGCGACCAGGCGGGGCCGGTAGTAGCGGCCTGCGCGCAATTGCGGGCCGATGCGTGCGCACAGGCCGCGGCTGAGCAGCACATCGGCATCGACGAAGACCAGCCAGTCGCCGCGCGCCAACTCGGCGCCGCAGTTGCGCGCCTTTGCGGCATTGAAGACCGGCGCGGCCTCGACCTTCAAGACCTGCACCGTGGGGTGCTGTGCCCGCACCCAGGCTTGGGTGCCTTGCGGACAGTCGTAGTCGACGACGATGACTTCACTGTCGCTCTGATCGACCATCAGCGGCAGTGTCCGGCGCAGGTGTTCCAGGCGCCCTTTGCAGGTGGTGATGAGCGAGAACTTCGGGATCGGCTCGATCATGGGTTGCTTTCGTGCTTCGCCCGTGGTGACGCGGCGATCCGGCAAAGTCTAGCAATGCTGCCCCTGTGCCCGGCCCGCCGGCAGCCGCTCCATCCTTGGGAAGCCATTTCGAACCTCATCTTGCGGTGCTCCTGCTTGTGGCGGGCCCGGTGCTGGAGAAGAGCTTTCGTGTCGAGGGTGAGCTCGCAATCTTCGAGGGGCACGATGTCATGGCCCTGGGCCCGCTGCTGCCTCTGGTATCCGAGTTCTGGTTCAGTTCGATTCAGACGCTCATCAGCCGCGTGCTGGAGAAGCCTTTCGAAGCGCGCCGCTTGCTGCTTGTCAGCGCCGGCCTGAAATTGCTTGATTTCAGCCGGTCTGGCTATGAAGGGCTTCGTCGTCCGTGTTCTTCGATTGCATCGTTATCTAACGGTCTTCT
>JAYUSP010000091.1:0-2653 GCA_043755615.1 Betaproteobacteria bacterium | reverse complement strand
GCGCTGTGGCAGGGCCCGCGCTGGACGCTGGCGGTATTGCTGGCCTGCCTGGGCATGCTCGGGCCGTTTTCGATCGACGCCTACCTGCCGGCTTTTGCCGGCATCGCTGCGTCGCTGGACGCATCGCCGGTGCAGATGCAGCAGACGCTATCGGCTTATCTCTTCGGCTTTGCGGCGATGAACCTGTTCCATGGCGCGCTGTCCGACACCATCGGCCGGCGGCCGGTGGTACTGGTGGCCACGGTGATCTTCACAGCCGCTTCAATCGGCTGCGCATTGAGTGAGACGATCGCCTCGCTGATTGTTTTTCGTGCGCTGCAGGGCATGTCGGCAGGCGCCGGCATGGTCGTGTCGCGGGCCATCATCCGCGACCTATTCGCGCCCGCCGACGCGCAGCGTGTGATGAGCCAGGTGACGATCTTCTTCGGCGTTGCGCCGGCGGTCGCGCCGATGATCGGCGGCGTGCTGCTGGTCTACACCGGCTGGCATTCGATCTTCTGGTTTCTGGCCGCGCTGGGCACGGGGCTCGGCCTCGTCATCTGGCGCAAGTTGCCGGAATCGTTGAGCGCCGACGAGCGCCAGCCCTTCAACGTGCGCGACTTGATGCGTGGTTATTGGCAGCTCGGGTCGAGCCCGCGCTTCATTGCGTTGTCGCTGGCCAGCGGCATCCCGTTCAACGGCATGTTTTTGTACGTGCTCGCCGCGCCGGTCTGGCTGGGCGAGCACTTGCAACTCGCGCCGACGCAGTTTTGGTGGTTCTTTGTGCTCAGCGTCGGCGGCATCATGGCCGGCGCCTGGTGGAGCGGCCGACTGGCCGGCAAGATCAAACCCAAACACCAGATCCGCTACGGCTTCACGATCATGGTTGCGGCTTCGTTGATCAATGTGGTGCTCAACGCCATGTTGCCGCCACACGCCGCCTGGGCGATGCTGCCGGTGGCGGGGTACTCGTTCGGATGGTCGCTGATGGTGCCGGTGGTCACGCTGCTGCTGCTCGACCAGGTGCCCGACCGGCGCGGCATGGCGTCGTCGGTGCACTCGTTCATCAGCGCGACGGCCAACGGGCTGGTCGCCGGCGTCCTGGTGCCGCTGGTGATGCATGGCACGCTTAGCCTGGCGGTGACTTCGGCGCTGATGCTTGCGGTGGGCGTGGTCGCCTGGTTGTGGGTCAAGCCGCGGGTGAGCTGAAAGCGCTCAAGCCGGTGCCTGCCGGCGCCGATAGCCACAGGTGGAGGACTCGCCTGATGCTGCTGCCGAATCACCGTCACGCTCGATCTGCGCTGAATGCGGCCCGGCTCGCCGCCGCGCTGCAAGTGTTGCTGGCGCTGGGCACAGCGCCAGCGCTGGCGGGTGACCTCGACAGCCTGCGCGAAAAACTCAAAGCCACCCTCGGCGCGACCACAGCGCCCGACAGCAAGAGCCCGAACGTGGTGCGGGTGGTCAGCAAAGCCGGCGGCGAGTTCGAGGTTAGCCCCAAGCCGCGCGGCAAAGCCCACGCCGCGCCAGCGGCGATGAAGCCCGAGTCCGGGGCCTGCGCCAAAGGCCAGCGGCAGAGCCCGATCGATATCCGCGGCGGCATCGCGGTCGATCTCGAGCCGGTGCAGTTTGACTACCGCGCCGGCGGTTTTGGTGTCATCGACAACGGCCACACGGTGCAGGTCAATGTCGCGCCGGGCAATGCGATGCAGGTGCTCGGCCGGCGCTACGAGCTCGTGCAGTTCCACTTTCATCGGCCGTCTGAAGAGCGCATCGATGGGCGGCAGTTCGACATGTCGGCGCACCTCGTGCACAGGGACGCCGACGGCCGGACGGCGGTCGTCGCGGTGCTGCTGCAAAGCGGCAGCGCGCACCCGCTGGTGCAGGCGGTGTGGAACAACCTGCCGCTCGAAAAAGGCGAAGAAACACCCGCAAGGGTGCAACTCGACCCGACCCATCTGCTGCCTGACGACCGGCGCTACTACACCTACATGGGGTCGCTCACCACGCCGCCTTGCAACGAAGGTGTGTTGTGGATGGTGATGGGGCAACCGGTGGCGCTGTCAGCCGCGCAGATCGATATCTTTGCGCGCTTGTACCCGATGAATGCACGCCCGGTGCAGGCCTTGTCGGGGCGGCTGATCAAGCAGTCGAACTAGGTTTTTTGGCAGCGCTGAGCAGCAGCAGGGGCCACAGCCACAGACTGGCCAGCCACTTAACGAGGCGCCCGGCGCTCAGGGCTTGCGTCTCGTGCCGCGCTACCTTGGTGAACAGCACCGCCGCGCCGGCGACGACATAAATCAGCAGCAGGCTGTAGACCGTGACCCGGGCGCCGTAGCCGCCGCCAAAAGCGTCGCCGAGCCCGGCGCCGAGCAGCGCCGCGACCGGCACCGACAGCAGCAAGGCCAGCCCGACCCCGGCCAGCGCATGGCGCAGTTTCCAAAGCGGGTCGTTGTCGTTGCTGTTCATCGCCGCGATCGTAGCGCTGTCGATGTGGCTGCACTGCCGACACCGACGCCGACCTTCGGGATAGCCCCGGGGTGCCACGCAGAGTTCGGTCACTTTAGAGAAACGTCTTTCAGACCTCGCCGCAAGTCGTTATTTATGAACGACTTTTTTATCATCATCTGTTTGAATAAACAGCTCTAAGTGCTTGATTCGATTGATCTTTTCCAGG
>JAYUSP010000090.1:0-7822 GCA_043755615.1 Betaproteobacteria bacterium | reverse complement strand
GGCGTGCCGCTGATCGACGGCGGCACCGTGCGCCTGCCGCGCATCGTCGGCATGGCGCGCGCGCTCGATCTGATTCTCACCGGGCGCGCTGTGCGCTCAGGTGAAGCGTTGGGCATGGGCCTGGTCACCTTGGTCGTCGACGACGACACCGCGCTCGCCGCAGCGCAGGCGCTGGCGGCACAGATCGCCGCATTTCCGCAAGCCTGCATGTTGGCCGACCGCGCTTCGGCCTTTGCCCAATGGGACTTGCCGCTGGCACAGGCGCTGCAACAAGAAGGTGCCGCGGGTTATCGCATCGTGTTCGAAGAAGGCATCGACGGCGCAGCGCGCTTTGCCGCCGGCGCCGGGCGGCACGGCGAATAGCCCCTCGATTGCGCATTCAAACCGGCGCCGCGGCTTGCATGCCTAGAATGGCCCGATGAACCTCACCTTCGGGCGCCGCCCATTGCAGCACGGCGCGGGCCTGTGGCTCGTTGCAGTGCTTGGCGGCGCGACAAGCAGCGCCGACGCCCAAGCGCCCACCCCGGCGCCCCAGCCGCCTCCGGCAGCCGCCGCGCCCGCGGCACCGGTATCGGCCAGCGGCCAGCGCATCTACGAATCCACCCGCACCCAGCTCCTGCAGGTGCGCACCTTGCTCAAGGACCAGGACAGCCAGGCCTCGGTCGGCTCGGGTTTTGTCGTCGATGGCGGCGCCGGCCTGGTCATCACCAACTACCATGTCGTGAGTCAGTTTGCGCTGCGTCCGGCGGGTTACCGGCTCAGCTACACCACCGCCGATGGCCGCAGCGGCGCGTTGCAACTGCTGGCCTTCGATGTCATCCACGACCTCGCGCTGGTGCGCCTGGTGCCGGCGGCAGACGGTAAACAGGCTGCGCCCGCGCCAGCCGCGGCGCTGGCCTTTCGCCCCGCCGAGCGCCCCCTGGCCAAGGGTGAGCGCATCTACTCGCTGGGCAACCCGCTCGATGTCGGCTTCGCGGTCGTTGAAGGCACCTACAACGGCCTCGTCGAACGCAGCCACCTGCCGCAGATCTTCTTTGGTGGCGCGCTCAATCCCGGCATGAGCGGTGGTCCGGCAGTCGACGAAGCCGGGCGTGTCATCGGCATCAATGTCGCCACCCGCCGTGACGGCCAGCAGGTGAGTTTTCTCGTACCCGCAGAACATGCCCAGCGGCTGCTCGCACGCGGCCGCGGCGCCGAGCCGTTGACACAGGCCGCGCACGCTGAAATCACGCGCCAGTTGACGCAGCATCAGGCCGCGCTCGTCGAGCGTTTTGTGGCTCAGCCGTGGCGCAGCGCCAACCACGCGCGTTACCAGGTGCCGGTGCCGCAAGAGACCTTCATGCGCTGCTGGGGCAGCTCGTCGCCGGCCGAGAACCAACATCTCGAGTTCGAGCGCAGCGACTGCACGATGGACCAGGTGATCTTCGTCAGCGACCGCCTGTACACCGGCGCCATCTCGGTGCGCCACGAATCCTATGCCGGCGCGCGCCTGGGCGCGTTGCGTTTTGCGCGCATGTACTCTGACAGCTTCGGCAACGAAAACTTCCACGCCGGCCCGACCGCCACCGCGCCGCAATGCAAGGAGCGATTTGTCGACCGCGACGGGCTGGCATTGCGCACCGTCGTCTGCCTGTCGGCGCTCAAACGTTTCGACGGCCTGTTCAACCTTTCGGTGCTGACCACCACCGTCGACCATGCGACGCAGGGTGTGCAAGGCCGGCTGGACGCCCGCGGCGTCGACTTTGCCGCGGCGATGAAACTCACCGACCACTATCTGCAAGGCTTTGCATGGATCCGGCGCCCGACTCCGAACTGAACACCGCGCTCGACGGCAGCACGCCGCGCATTGCGCTGGTCGAAGTGCTCGACAGCGACGGCCGTGTCGTGCAGTCGCTCGACGTGCTGCGCTGGCCGGTGCGCATCGGCCGCGCGCTGGACAACGAACTGATCCTGCACGACCCGCATGCCGCCGCCCACCATGCCACGCTGAGCCGGGACGATCGCGACACGCTGGTGCTCACCGCCGGCCACAGCCGCAACGGCGTGCGGCTGGGGCCGCATGGCACCCGGCTGCACCTGGCCGCCGGCGAAAAAACGACGCTACCACCCTTGATCAAGTGGCGCATCGGCCAGACCGTGCTGCGGGTGCGCACGCTGGACGACCCGCTGCCTGAAGAAGTAACGCTGGCAGCATCGCCCGATGGCCCGCCGCGCTGGGCGACACCGGCGCTGGTGGGCGCTGCGCTGGCCTGGATGGGCGCCACGCTGTGGATCACCAACAACCCGGATTCGACCTGGGAAGCCTACATCCCGCCCCTGCTCGCGGTGGTCGCGGCGTTTGTACTCTGGGCCTGCCTGTGGGGCCTGGCTTCGAAGCTCTTCACGCGCCGCTTCGTGGTCGGCCCGCACCTGCGCGTGGTGTTGAGTTATGCGCTCGTGGCCACCGCCAGCGAACTGCTGCTCGGTGTCGTCGCGTACATGTTCGACTGGGCCTGGGTCGCGCGATTGCGTGGCCCGCTGGCGATCGTCATCGGCGCTGCGATGCTCGCCCACCATCTGCGCCTGGTGGCGCCGGCGCACCCGCGGCGCATCGACGCCATCGTCGCCAGCCTCGCAGCGCTGTCGCTCGGCATCGGCATGGCTTTCCAGTGGCAGCGCAGCGACAAGCTGCTCAGCGACACCCACCTGTCCACCCTGCCCCCGCCGGCCTGGCGGATGGTGCACGCCAAGCCGGCGGCGGAGCTGATCGACGACCTGCGCCAACTCGAAGCGCCGCTGGTCGAGAGTGCGCGCAAGGCCGCGGCCAAAGACAACGAGCGCTGACGCCGGGGCATGCAACTGGGACGTCCATGCCCGTGCCGGGCCCTGACCGGAGTTTTCATGCGTCATCTCTTCGTCACCCTGTTGATCACAGCGGTTGCCGTGACGGCGTCCGCCAAGCAGAGTGAAAGTGAGCGTTTCAACGCCTGGCTCGACACGATATGGGAAGAGACGCTGGTGCGCCGGCCGATCCTGGCGACTGCGATCGGCGACACGCGCTACAACGATCGAATCGTCAACACCACCACCGCGGCATGGCGTGCCGACAACCAGCGCTTCATCGAGCGCCAGCTCAAGGAGCTGCGGGCCTTCAACCGCAAGGCGCTGGCAGGCCAGGACCGACTGTCCTACGAGATCCTCAAACTCACCCTTGACGAATCGCTTCAGGGTGAACGCTTTCCCGATTGGATGCAACCGATCGATCAGTCCGGCAGTCTGCCAAGCTTTCTGGCGCAAATCGGATCGGGTGCTTCGATCCAACCGTTTCTCAGCACCAAAGATTACGACGATTGGTACAAGCGGCTGTCTGGCGGACCGCCGCTCTTGGACGGAATGATTGCGAATATGCGCCGCGGTCTGGCCAAGGGGGTGACGCAGCCCCGGCCGGTCATGGAGAAGGTGGTGACGCAGCTCGCGGCGCTGATCGTGAACGATCCCGAGCAGAGCGTCTTCTGGACACCGATAAAGAGTTTTCCGCAGGCGGTGCCGGCCGCCGACCGTGACCGACTTGTGGCCGCCTTCCGCACGCTGATCAAGGATCAGGTCATGCCGGCCTACCAACGCATGCACGATTTCGTGCGAGACGATTACATTCCCAAAGCCCGCACCACCACAGCGTGGTCTGCATTGCCCGACGGCAAGGCCTGGTACGCGTACCACGTCAAGCGCAGCACGACCACCCCGCTGTTGCCGGACGCGATCCACAGGCTCGGCCAGCAGGAGGTGCGCAGGATCCTGGGCGAGATGGATGCGGTGCGCCGCGAAGTGAATTTCGCGGGTGATCTCAAGTCCTTTTTCAAGCATCTGCGGGATGACCCGCGCCACTACCACGTCAAGCCCGACGATCTGCTCGCCGGCTACCGCGACTTGCAGCAGAAGATCAACCGGATGTTGCCAAGCCTTTTCGACATCGCGCCAAAAGCCGACTACGAAGTACGCGAGGTCGAATCGTTCCGTGCCGAGAGCGCAGCCGGGGCCTCGTACGAACCACCTTCGGCCGACGGTTCGCGCGCCGGCGTGTTCTACATCAACACCTTCAACCTCAAGGCGCAGCCGGTCTTCGGCATGGAAACGCTGTCGCTGCACGAGGCCTCGCCCGGCCACCACTTTCAGGTCGCGATCGCGCAGGAGATCACATCGCTGCCCAAGTTCCGCCGCTTCGATACCTTCTACGTCGCCTATGTCGAAGGCTGGGCGCTCTACGCTGAAAGCATCGGCAAGGAGCTCGGCCTCTTCACCGATCCGTACCAGTGGTACGGGCGCCTGTCCGACGAGCAGCTGCGCGCCATGCGGCTGGTCGTCGACACGGGTCTGCATCACAGAGGCTGGACCCGGCAGCGGGCCATTGACTACATGCTCGCCAACTCCTCGATGGCTGAAAGTGACGTCGTCTCCGAGGTCGAGCGCTACATCGTCAACCCCGGCCAAGCACTGGGCTACAAGATCGGCCAGCTCGAGATCAGCAAACTGCGCCGCGAGGCCGAAGCTCGACTCGGCCCTCGCTTCGACGTGAAGAAATTCCACCGCGTGCTGCTGACTGACGGCCCTTTGCCGATGAATATTCTCGGCGACAGGGTGCGCGCGTGGGTGGCGGCCGAGAAGGCGCTGCACTGAAGCCATGGAAATCGAACGGCTGCGCTGCCGCCAGAAGCTGATCAAGCGCGGCAAACAACTGGACCATGGCACGCCCGAGGAGCGTCATCGGGCGGCCGCCGTGAACAGGTTGCGCAGTAAATGAAATCTGGACTGAACCTCAGTCGAGTGTTTCCGCGGCGTCGAAGTCGAGTTCGACCTTGGCCCCGTTCGGGTCGTGGCTGAACAACTGCCAGGTGCCGGCGCCGGCCTGGCGCCGCAGCTCGTATTTGATGCCCGCGGCATCGAAGCGCGCCTTCACCGCTTTCAGCCCGCTCGCCGTAAACGCGAGGTGGTCGATGACCCCCGTGCGCTGCGTTGGCAGCGGCCGGTCCCAATAAAGATGTAGCACCGCTTGCGGCCCGTCGGCGTAGAGCCACGAGCCGGGAAACCCGAGATCCGGGCGATGCCCTTCGCGCAGGCCCAGCAGGCCGCAATAAAAAGCCAAGGTCTGGTCGCGGTCTGCGGCCGTGACGGTGAAGTGGTTCATGCCCTGGATCATCGGATGCAGCCTTTGTCGATGGACGGCGCAATTGTCGCGCGCTGGCGCGGCGGGCCCGCACACCCGCAGCCTCGCCGCCCAGCGCCGTGGCCCGCCACCACCGCCGTCAGAACGCCAGCCGCACTCCCAACGCCAGCGCCCGGCCGGGCAACGGTGCGAGCGGCCGCAGGGTGCCCGTCGTGGTCGCGCTGTAGGCGAGCTGGTTGGCAGCATTGAGCAGCTTGGCAAACAGCAGCGCCTCGCGCGGGCCCAGGTTCAGGGTGTGGCTGGCCGACAGGTTGATCAGGGTCCAGCCGGCGGTGGCGACATCCGTGCTCGGCACCCGGGTCTGCGCGCTGGCGCGTTGCACCTCCGCCCGCGCCGCCCAGGCGCCGTGGGTCCAGTTCACGCCAATGGTCGCGCGCAGCGGTGGCAGCCTGGGCAGCGGCTCGTTGCCGCTGATATTGCGGCCGCGCACCGCGTCGAGCCTGGCATCCAGCTCGACGACATGGGGCCCTGCCTTCACGCGCCAACTGCCCTCGGCCTCCAGTCCGTGCAGCCGCGCGCGCACGCCTCGAAAGGCAAATACCGGAAAGCTGTCGCCGGCATCGTCAACGAAGTCCGGCCCGCCGGTGGCGTCGAGCGCGATGTAGTTGGCAAACCGGCTGTCGAATACACCGACCTTGAAACGATGGGCACCGTCGCGCCAGGCGATCGCCAGATCCAGATTGCGGCCCCGCTCGAGACGCTGCAAAGGGTCGCCTTGTTCATACGCTGCCGTCGCGGCATGCACGCCGTTGGCGTAGAGCTCATAGCTGGTCGGCGCGCGTTCGGTGAACGAAAGGCTGGAGCTCAACTGCCAATGCGAACCCAGGTTCAGCAGCGCGCCGATCGACGCGCTGCGCGGCGCGAAGCTGCGTGCTTGCGGCGGGCCGAACTGCGGCACGTCGAAATCGATGTCACCTTGGGATCGCACCCGCACCTGCTCGGCACGCACGCCGGCGCTGACGTGGCCGGCGCCAAAACTCCAGCGCTCCAGCGCAAAGACGGCCGCGTGGCGGGTGTGCGTCGACGGCACAAAAGCTTCTTCGCCCAAAGCCGAGAAGCGCGACGCTTCAAGCTGCAAGCCGAAGCTGCCGTCAATGCGGCCGGCGCCAAAATCCAGCGCCCGGTGCACCGCTTCGACACGCAGGTCGGTGCCGCGGGTCTTGAACGTGGTGCCGACGGCACCGTCGCCTTCGATCTCCTGGTGCTGGTAGTCCGTGCCCGCCGCCTGCATGCGCAAGCTGGTGATGAATGCCGCCGGCCAGCGTTGCTCACCCGCCAGCGCCAACCGGTCGCGCCGCATGCGGATCGTGATGTCGTCTTCGGCGACGATGCCGTAGTCGTTTTGGTAGCTGTCGACGCTGGCGCCGAGGTAGCCCTGCGTCCACACCATCGAGCCGCCGACCGCACCACCGTGGGCATGGCTCGCCGAGTTGGCGATATGCCTGCGGCGTTCGCTGGCACCGGCGTCCACCGGGCGATCGAAAGCCGGCACCCGCAGATCGTCGGTGCGGCGGGTGAAGGCATCGGCGTGCAACGCAAAACCGGCGCCGCCAGCTTCGACCAGCGCCGACACAGCACGCTCACCCGCGGCACCGCCAAAACGCACTTCGACCGCGCCCGCCACCGGCCCGAGCGCGGCCTTCGGGATCCGGTTGTCGATCGTGTTGACGACCCCGCCGATCGCGCTGCCGCCGTAGAGCAATGCGGCCGGCCCGCGCAGCACTTCGATGCGCTCGACGACCAGCGGGTCGATCGGCACCGCGTGGTCAAAACTCAGGCTCGAGACATCGAGCGACGCGCTGGCGTTGTTCAACACCCGGATGCGGTCACCGTCCTGGCCGCGGATCACCGGCCGGTTGGCGTTGGGGCCGAAGTAGCTCGAAGCAACACCGGGCAGGCCGTCGAGCGTTTCACCCAGCGAGCTGCCGCGACGCAGGATCAGGCCGGGGCCGAAGAGCACCGAGCTGGGTGTCGCGACCTCGTCGCTGCGCAGCGGGTTGCCGGTGATGAGTACCGACTGGGGTGCCGGTTGTGGCGCAAGTTGTGTTGGCGCTTGTGATGGCAGTGGTGATGTCGGTGGCGACGTCGGTGGTGATGTCGACTGCGACCACGCGGGCGCTGCCGCGACCAAGGCGGCCGCGAATAAATTGGGTTTCATGCAGAAGTCCTCGCCGACGGCTGGGCGTCGGCTGCAAGCGAAAGGGGATGCCGCGACGCCGCCGCGGCAACAGGCTTGGAGAACTCAGGCCCGGGGCGGGCCGCGTGCTTCGTAGGCCCGCAGCGCAGGCCGCGGGCCCAGGCGCTCGCCGGGCGCTGCCGCAGCATCGTCGGCCAGCGGCAAGCTCGGCAATGCAGCCCGTTGCGGTGAGCTCGGCTGCGCTGTCAGCAGTTGGTCGAACAACTGACAGGCGGGCGACGCTGCGGGGTGACCCCACGCACTGTGGTCATCGCCACCGACCGTCGCTGCGGCCGCGGTCGGTGCATGGTCGACCGCGTGCAGCCAGGCTGCCGACTGGGCCAGCAGCAACGCAAACAGCGCGATGCCGACGATGCGACGCGTGGTCGTCAGGCCGTGGCGAAATCCCGAACGCTTGCCGCGCTGCAGCCTGCGGGGCAAAGTGT
>JAYUSP010000089.1:0-2655 GCA_043755615.1 Betaproteobacteria bacterium | reverse complement strand
TGACGGTAATCACATGGCGGTTGTCGTTGAGGCCGCTGACCTTGAGCTCAACCCGCTCGAGTGACGAATCGACATACCGCGCGGTGCCGCCGGGTGCGCCCTCTTCGCCCAGCACATGCCAGGGTTCGAGCGCGGTGCGCACCGCCAGGCCGACGCCGAGCGTGCTGACTTCGCCGATGAGCGGAAAGCGAAATTCGAAGTGCGGTGCAAACCAGGCTGCGTCGAAGGCAAAACCCGCACTTTGCAGCTCCGCCATGACATCGTCGAAATCCATCTTCACGAAGGTCGGCAGCATGAAGCGGTCGTGCAGCGCAGTCCCCCAGCGGGTCAGCCGCGTCGTGCCGCGGCTGGTGTACGGCTCGCGCCAGAACCAGGCCAGCAGCGCGCGCAGCAGCAACTGCTGCACCAGGCTCATGCGTGCATGCGGCGGCATCTCGAAAGCGCGCAACTCGAGCAAGCCCAGGCGGCCGGTCGGGCCGTCGGGTGAATACAGCTTGTCGATGCAGAACTCGGTGCGGTGCGTGTTGCCGGTGACGTCGACAAGCAGATTGCGCAACGCGCGGTCGATCAGCCAGGGCGGCACCGTCTTGCCGGCCGCGGCCTGGCGTTGCAGTTCTTGCAGCGCGATCTCGACTTCGTAGACCTGGTCGTTGCGCGCTTCGTCGAAACGCGGCGCCTGGCTGGTCGGCCCGATGAACATGCCGCTGAAGAGATAACTCAAACTCGGGTGGTTGTGCCAATAGATCAGCAGGCTGGCCAGCACGTCGGGCCGGCGCAAAAACGGGCTGTCGGCGGGCGTGGCACCCCCGAGCACAAAGTGGTTGCCACCGCCGGTGCCGGTATGGCGGCCGTCGAGCATGAACTTTTCGCTCGACAGCCGGGTCTGGTGCGCGGCCTCGTACAAAAACTCGGTGTGGTCGACGAGTTCGGTCCAATCGCTTGCCGGGTGGATATTGACTTCGATGACACCCGGGTCGGGCGTGACTTGCAGGATCTTCAACCGCGGGTCGCGTGGTGGTGGATAACCTTCAAGCACGAGCTTGATGCGCTGCTCGGTAGCCGTCGCCTCGATCGCGGCGAGCAGCAACAGATAGTCCTCAAGATGCTGCAGCGGCGGCATGAAGACATACATCACGCCGCTGATCACGCGACTGATCTCGCCGCTGACCTCGCCGCTGACCTCGCCACTCTTGCCGCCCTGCTTTTCAGCCGACGCAACCTCGGCTTTCGGGCCGTTGGCACGCCGCGGGTCGCGCACCTCGACACACAGCGCGGTGCGGGTCAGCCAGCCGGCGGATTGGTGGCGATCGGGTGCCGCGTCAGGCGCCTGCGGATCGGGATTTGTCGGGCTGTGCGCGGTGCCGGCCGCCAAGGCGGCAGTGGCAGTGGCATTGGCATTGGCATTGGCAACATTCGCGGCGGCAGCCGTCAGGGTCGCACGGTCGCCGGGTCCTGTTTCGGCGGCGGCCGGCATGGCCCGCGCAGCGCGTGGCTGCGTGTGCAACAGCGCTGCCGCCGGCAACGGCGCCTGCGGCGCAAAAGGATCCTGCAGCAACGGCTGCGGCTTGTCTGCGGCGTTAGCCCAGGGCAGCGAGTCCAGCGGCAGCCGGTAGCCCATCGGCGAATCACCCGGCAGCAGGTACAGGCGCTCGTCACGCACAAACCACGGGCCGCTGACCCAGGCCGGGCCCTTGGCAAAATTGCTGCCGGTGGCCCATTCACGTTTGAGCGGCAGCAGGTAGCCGACTGCGCTGTCCAGCCCCTGGCTGAAGACCCGGCGCAGGCGCGTGCGCTCCATCTCGTCGTCGAGCCGTGAGTCAAAAGGATCGACGTTCACCGGCAGCCGGCGTTCGCGCCAGAGGTAGTACCAGGCGTCTTCGAAAGCCGGCTGCACATGGCCGGCGTCGACTTCCAGGCGCCGCGCCAGCGTGGTGATGAACGCCTGCGCGTCGGCGGTGGTGGTTTGGTGCAGGTCGCGCTCATCGGCAAACAGCGCCGGATCAGCCCAGCAGGGCTGGCCATCGGCGCGCCAGCAGATCGACAGCGCCCAGCGCGGCAGTTGTTCGCCGGGGTACCACTTGCCCTGGCCGTAGTGCAAAAACCCGCCCTGCCCGTAACGCGCCATCAGCCGCTGCGTCAGCTCGTTGGCGATGCCTCGTTTGGTAGGCCCGAGGGCGTCGGTATTCCATTCGGCGGCATCACGGTCGCCGACTGCCACGAAGGTCGGCTCGCCGCCCATCGTCAGGCGCACGTCCTGGCGCTTGAGATGACGGTCGACCTCGTGGCCGAGGCCGACTATTCGCCGCCATTGATCTTCTTCGTAGGGCTTGGTCACACGCGGCGATTCATGCACCCGCGTGACCTTCATCTCGTGCAGAAAAGTGACCTCGCTTTCGTCGACCGCGCCGCTGACCGGCGCGGCGCTCGACGGCGCCGGCGTGCACGCGACCGGGATATGCCCCTCGCCGGCCATCAGCCCCGAAGTCGGATCCAGGCCGACCCAGCCGGCGCCGGGCAGATAGACCTCGCACCAGGCGTGCAGGTCGGTGAAATCGCTCTCGGCGCCTGACGGGCCGTCGAGCGATTTGACGTCGGGTTTGAGCTGGATCAGGTAGCCCGAGACAAACCTTGCGGCCAGCCCGAGATGGCGCAGCA
>JAYUSP010000088.1:0-2660 GCA_043755615.1 Betaproteobacteria bacterium | reverse complement strand
GCAAGGGTGCTGCAAGCGCTCGACCTCAGCGCGGCGCAGCGCCCCGACATGATTGCCGAATGTGCTGGCCACGCCGCACTCGAAGAGCATGTGCTGCCCGCGCTGCAGCAGGGTGTGCCCGCGGTGGTGGCGTCGATCGGCGCGCTGCACGATGCGCTGGCCTACCAGCGCCTGAGCGACGCCGCCACCGCAGGCCAGACCCGGGTGCTGCTGGTGTCCGGTGCGGTGGGTGGCATCGACGCGCTGGCGGCGGCCCGACTCGGTGGCCTGGACAGTGTCGAGTACATCGGCCGCAAGCCGCCACTGAGCTGGCGCGGCACGCCCGCCGAAGCTGTCTGCGACCTTGATCATTTGCAAGAGCCGATGGTCATCTTCCAGGGCAGCGCCCGCGAAGCCGCGCGCCTGTACCCGAAAAACGCGAATGTCGCGGCCACGGTCTCGCTCGCCGGCCTGGGGATGGACCAGACCCGCGCGACGCTGATCGCCGACCCCTTTGCGCTGCGCAATATCCACCGCGTCGTCGCCAGCGGCGCTTTCGGGCGCCTGGACCTGACGCTTGAAAACGAGCCGCTCGCGGCGAATCCCAAAACCTCGGCGCTCACGGTCTACAGCATCGTGCGCGCGATCCACAACGCCGCCGGCCCGATATCGCTATGAGCGACCTTATGAGCGACCTTATGAGCGACCCTGTGATCGACCCTGTGCGCGACCCCAAGTCCACCGACCCCTTGAAAGATCAACTTCCGCTGCGCGATCTGCCGATTTGTGTGGCCGGCGAATGGCGGCGCGGGCGCGGGGCTGCCTATGCCAGCCTGTACCCGGCCGACGGCAGCGTCACCGCCGAGCTGCATGCAGCGAATGCCGAAGATGCAGTCGAAGCCATCGAGCGGGCGCACGATGCGTTTCGCCACAGCGACTGGGCCAGCCGGCGCCCGCACGAACGGGCGCGGGTGTTGTTTCGCGTCGCCGAAGGCATCCGCGCGCGGCGCGAAGAACTTGCGCAATGGCAGCGCCGCGACAACGGCAAGCCGATCAACGAAACGCGCGCGCTGGTCGACAGCGCTGCCGGCACCTTTCAGTTTTTTGCCGCCGCCTGCGAGACCTTCGAAGACCAGTTGACGCCGCAGCGCGGCGATCAATTGACGATGAGCGTGCACGAGCCGATGGGTGTCATCGCGGCGATCACGCCGTGGAATTCTCCGATCGCGAGTGAAGCGCAGAAGATGGCGCCGGCGCTCGCCGCTGGCAACGCGGTCGTCGTAAAGCCGGCCGAGATCACGCCGCTGATGGCGCTCGAGCTGGCGCGCATCTGCGACGAAGCCGGCGTGCCACGCGGCATCATCAGCGTGCTGCCGGGCAAGGGTTCGGTAGTCGGTGATGTGCTCGTCAAACATCCGCTGGTGCGCCGGGTGTCGTTCACGGGCGGCACGAATACCGGGCGCCAGATCGCGCATGTCGCGGCCGACAAGATGATGCCGGTGTCGCTGGAGCTGGGGGGCAAATCGCCGACGATGGTCTTCGACGACTGCGATGTCGAACATGCGGTGGCGGGTGTGCTCTACGGCATCTTCAGTTCGTCGGGCGAGTCGTGCATCGCGGGTTCACGGCTGTTCGTGCAGCGCCGGATGCTGCCTGAGTTTGTTGAAAAACTCGTTGAAGGCGCCAGGGCACTGCGGGTTGGCGACCCGGTCTCCGAGAGCACCCAGATGGGCCCGCTGGTCAGCGTGGCGCACCGCGAATCGGTCGAGTCTTATGTGGCTCAAGGCCTGGCCGACGGCGGCCGGCTGTTGACCGGCGGCCACCGGCCCACAGGTGACGGCCGCGAGCAGGGTTGTTACTACATGCCGACGATCATCGACGGCCTGCACAACAAACAGTCGATCTGCCGAGTAGAAATCTTCGGCCCGGTGCTGGTGGTGCTGCCCTTCGACGATGAAGACGATCTCATCGCGATGGCCAACGACAGCGTCTATGCGCTGGCCGCCGGCATCTGGAGCCGCGACTACAAACGTGCCTGGCGCATCGGCCGCGCCGTGCAGGCCGGCACGGTGTGGATCAACACCTACAAGCAGTTTTCGGTCTCGACACCATTTGGCGGCTGGCGCGACAGCGGCATCGGCCGCGAAAAGGGCCGCCTCGGGATCGCCGAGTACATGGAACAGAAAAGTTTCTACTGGGGCATGAATCCGGACCCGCTGCCCTGGTCCCGTTGAACCGTCCGCTGACTCCGATCAATCCGTGCAACCCAAGGAACCGACCATGAACTTCACCCGTCGCCACGCGATCTCCGTTGTTGCCGCCGCCGCGGCCCTGTTGGCTGCCGGCCCGGCGCTGGCGCAAGCCTGGCCTGCCAAGCCGATCACCATCGTGGTGTCGTATCCGGCCGGCGGGGATACCGACGCGGTCGCCCGCGTCTATGCCGAGAAGCTGTCTGCGCGGCTGGGTCAGCAGGTGCTGGTCGACAACCGGCCGGGCGCCAGCGGCACGATCGGCAATGCCTCGGTGGCCAAGGCGCCTGCCGACGGCTATACGCTGCTCTTCACGCCGAGCACGTTCCCGATTGCGCAGCATGTGCTCAAGGTCGGCCCGAATGCGGCGCACGATGTCATCAACGACTTCACGCCGATCATCAAGACCGGCAATATCCCGCTGCTGATCGT
>JAYUSP010000087.1:0-2666 GCA_043755615.1 Betaproteobacteria bacterium | reverse complement strand
TCTTTGCCGCGCGCGCCGGCCGCGTGCTGATCGGCGACGAGATGGGCCTGGGCAAGACGGTGCAGGCCATCGCGGCGGCCGAGCTGCTGGCCCGCCACTTCGGCGTGCAGCGCGTGCTGGTGGTCTGCCCAACCTCGCTCAAGCACCAGTGGCAGCGCGAGATCGCACGCTTTTCCGAACGCGACGCGATGGTGCTAGCCGGCCTGCGCACGGCGCGCCAGCAGCAGTACAGCGAGGACAGTTTCTGCAAGATCACGAACTATGAAACCCTGCACCGCGATGCCGACCTGATCAAGGCCTGGGCGCCCGAGCTGCTGATCGTCGATGAGGCCCAGCGCGTGAAGAACTGGGACACCATCGCCGCCCGCGCGATCAAGCGCATCAGTGCGGCGCACGTCATCGTGCTCACCGGCACGCCGCTGGAAAACCGGCTGCAGGAGCTGATCTCCATCGTCCAGCTCGTCGACCAGCACCGCTTGGGCCCGACCTGGCGCCTGCTGCACGAGCACCAGCAGGTCGACGAGGTCGGCCGCGTCGTCGGCTACCACCACCTCGACCGCATCGGCAGCACCTTGAAGCCCATCATGCTGCGCCGACGCAAGGCCGAGGTGCTGACCCAACTGCCCGAGCGCGTGGACAACACGCTGTTCGTGCCCATGACCGAGCAGCAGCTCATGCACCACGAGGAGAACGGTGACATCGTGGCGCGCATCGTCAAGCGCTGGCGCAAGACCGGGTTCTTGTCTGACAGCGACCAGCGGGTGCTGACCTGCGCGCTGCAGAACATGCGCATGTCGTGCAACAGCACCTGGCTGCTCGACCACGAGACCGATTTCGGCCACAAGGCCGACGAGCTGATGCTGCTACTGGACGAAATGTTCGAGGCACCCGACGCCAAGGCCGTCGTCTTCAGCCAGTGGTTGGGTACGCATGAGGTGATCTTGCGCCGCCTGGCGCAGCGCGGCTGGGGCCATGTGCTGTTCAACGGCAGCGTGCCCAGCGACAAGCGCGGTGCACTGGTCGATCGCTTCCACAGCGATCCGAACTGCAGGCTGTTCCTGTCCACCGATGCCGGCGGCGTGGGGCTGAACTTGCAGCATGCTGCGGCCATCGTCGTCAACATGGACCTGCCGTGGAACCCGGCGGTGCTTGAGCAACGCATCGGCCGCGTGCATCGCATGGGCCAGCGCCGCGGTGTGCAGGTCATCAACTTCGTCGCCCAGGGCAGCATCGAGCAGGGCATGCTGGGCCTGCTGGCGTTCAAGAAGTCGCTGTTTGCCGGCGTGCTGGACGGCGGCGACAGCGCGGTTTTCATGAACGGCACGCGCTTGACGAAGTTCATGGAGAGCGTGGACGAGGTGACGGGTCGCATGGGGACGGCGGAGACGGCGGAGACGGCGGCGGTGCGCGAGATGCCGGGCGAGGTGCTCGTGCAGGCCGATGCAGCGGGCGAGATGCCCGAGGCCTCGACGCCGTCGACGCCATCCATGCCCGAGGCGGCGCCGCTTCTTCCCGCAGCTTTGCAAGCGGGCTCGACACCCACCGGCGTGCCTACGCCGGCTGCGGCCGACCCTTGGGGCCCGCTGCTCGACGCCGGCCTGCGCCTGGTGGATCAACTGGTTGATCAGCTGCAAAGCGGCACCTCGCCATGGATCGAAACCGACGCTGTCAGCGGCCGGCAGGTTGTCAAACTGCCGCTGCCCGAGCCCGCAGCGCTGCAGCGGCTGTTGACGGGCCTGGCCAAGGCACTGGGCCAGCTCAGGCCGCCGAACTGAGGGCGTGGCTGGCGCGGCTATGGGGCGCTGCATTCGGGCAGCGCTGGCCATCGCCGCGCACTACGGCGCCGGTGTCACCACCTTCAGGCCCTTGAAGTAGCGGCGGAAGAAGCCGGCGTCGGTGGTGAGCAAGGCGTCGGCCTGGTGCATGGCGTGCGAGCCAATGAGAAAGTCGGGCGCCACACGCTCGCGCGGCCCGGCGTTTCGGGCGTAAGCACGCATGATGCGCGCAGCGCGGAGGGCGGTGTCCAGCGTCATGGGGTCGTGATCGATCTGGCAGTCGTGCAGGAACTCAAGCAGCGCATCGTCGCGCGTGAAGTAGCGGCCCAGTTCAGCGACAACCACGGCGCAGGCAGACAGGCCGCCCGTGGCGAGCGCGGCTTCGAGGGCGGCCTGCGCCGCCGCTGCACCCTTCGCACCCTTGACGATGTCGAACAAGACGCTGGAATCGACCGCCGTCTTCATCAGCGCGACGTCTTGCCCGTCTTGGTAGGAGGCTTGCGCGCGACCGGGCCAGGCGCTGGCACGTCGTCCGCCCGCCAGGGCACGGGGCGTCCGCGCAGCTCGGTCAGCGCTTGCTCCGTCGTCAGGCCGTCATCCACCGCCTTGCCGATCCATCGGCTCAGATCGAGCGTCACGCGTTTTTCGATGAGCAGGCGGCTGCCTTCCACGCGCACACTCAGGCGAGCGCCGGGTTTGAGTCCCAGCGCGTCGCGTGCTTCCTTGGGGATGACGATTTGGCCGCGTGCGGCCAGGGTGACATCGGCAATGTCCATGGCGTACTCCGTTTCGTGATCGAGCGAGTATGCCGCACGAAGTACGAATGGCGAAGTACGCCAGGTCGCCCCGCTACTTCGGCGCCGCCACCGATTTCACCGCCGGCGTCCAGCG
>JAYUSP010000086.1:0-2672 GCA_043755615.1 Betaproteobacteria bacterium | reverse complement strand
TTTGAAGAGCCCCGGCAGCCAGAGTGAAAACGCTGGCACATAGGTGACGAGCATCAGCGCGGCGACGAGCGCGCCGTAAAAAGGCAGGATCGATTTCATCACCTGGCCGACTGAAATGCCACCGATCGCGCAGCCGACAAACTGCACCGTGCCGACCGGCGGTGTATTCAACCCGAGTGCGCAGTTGATGAGCATGATGATGCCAAACTGCACCGGGTCCATGCCAAACGACATCGCGATCGGCAGGAAGATCGGCGTGCAGATCAAAATCGTCGCGGCCATGTCGAGAAAGGTGCCGAGCACAAATAGCAGCAGGTTGATCATCAGGAAGATGACCCAGGGCTCGTTGCTCACCGCCTTCATCAACTCGCCGGTTTTTTGTGGCACTTCATACAGCGCCATGAAGTAGCCGAAGGCCGCCGAGATGCCGATCAGCAGCAGCACGACGCCAGTGGTCTTGCAGGCCTTGGCGCAGGCCTTCAGGAAGTTGTGCCAGCTCATCGAGCGGTAGACGAACACGGTGACCAGCAGCGCCCAGGCGACCGCGATCGATGCCGATTCGGTCGCCGTGAAAGCGCCCGACAGAATGCCGCCGAGGATGATCACGACCACCAGCAGGCCGGGCAGCGATGCGGCAAAGGCGCTGAGCACCGCCGGCCAGCCAACAAAACCGCCTGGGCGCACCGGGTAGCCGCGTTTGACTGCCACCCAATAGGCGGCGGCGAGGTTGCACAGGGTCAGGATCACCGCCGGCACGATGCCGGCGAGCATCAGGCTCAAGGCGCTGACCGACGCGATGCCGGCGGTGGCCAGCGTGTAGATGATCAGGTTGTGCGATGTCGGCATGATCGCGCCGACGAGCGCGGCATGGGTCGTGACGTTGACCGCGTAGTCGGCGTCGTAGCCGTCCTTCTTCATTAGCGGGATCATCACCGAGCCGATCGCCGAGACATCGGCCAGCGGCGAGCCGGCAATGCCGCCAAAGATCGTGCAGCCGAGCACATTGCTCATGCCCAACCCGCCACGCACATGGCCGACGAGGCTGTTGGCAAAACGCACGATGCGCTCGGCAATGCCGCCATAAAGCGTCAACTCGCCGGCGAAGACAAAAAACGGGATCGCCAGGAATGAAAACACCTGCATCCCGCCGACCATCTTCTGGAAGACCACCGCAATCGGCAAACCGGCGACGACGATCGTCAGCACCGATGACAGGCCGATCGCAAACGCGACCGGCACGCCGATCAGCAGCAGCAGCGTGAAGGTGACCGCAAGGACGGTCAGTTCCATGCTGGCTCAACGACCTTGCCGCGCAGCAGCGCGACGATATGTTCGACTGAAAAGAGCACGATCAGCGCGCCGGCGATGACCACCGGCAGGTAGTCGATGCCGTCGGTGATGGGCAACATCGGTTTTTTCTCGTTCCACTTGGCGACCATCCAGATCCAGCCGCCGTAGACCATCAACACGCCGAAGCTGCCGACCAGCAGATGGATCAGGATTTCGACGCGGTGCCGCCACTTTGCGGGCAGCAGCGAGACCATCGATTCCAGGCCGATATGGCCGGCGTCGCGTACGCCCACCGCGACGCCGAAAGCGGTGACAAAGAGCACCAGCACCATGGCCAGCGCTTCGGCCCAGGTTGGCGTGTCGTTGAACACGTAACGGCCGATGACCTGCCACTGCACACACAGCACGACGCCAATGAGCCCGATCACGGCGAGCGCGAGGCAGAGCTTGGCCAGCGAGGCGCAGAGCCGGGTGAACATCGGGCTGCCCTGGCGCTGCGGTCGTGGGCCTATTTCGTGTCTTGGACGGCTTTGACCAGCCGCTTCATGTCAGGCGTGACCATGAATTTGTCGTAGACCGGGCCCATCACCGCCTGGAACGATGCCTTGTCGACGTCGACGATTTCGGCGCCCGCGGCCTTGACGACAGCCAGCGACTTGGATTCTTGTTCGTCCCACTTCTGGCGCTGGAACGGCACCGACTCCTTGGCCGCGGCGCGAACCATGTCCTGCTCGGCCTTGGGCAGCTTGTCCCAGACGATCTTGGACATCACCAGGATCTCCGGTGCCATCGAATGTTCGGTCTTCGAATAGAACTTCACCGACTCGTGGTGCTTGGCGGTATCAAACGAGGGGATGTTGTTTTCGGCGGCGTCGATAAGGCCGGTTTTCAGGCCCATCAGCACTTCGCCATAAGGCATCGGCGTTGCGTTGGCGCCCATTGCGCCGATCAGCGAGACCCAGAGGTCGCTTTGCTGGACGCGGATCTTCAGGCCCTTGGCGTCGGCCACGGTTTTGATCGGCTTCTTGGCGTAAATCGATCGCGCGCCGCTGTCGTAGAAAGCCAGGCCGACAAAACCGACCGATTCACAGCTCTTCAGGATCTCGTCACCGACCGGGCCGTCGAGCACCTTGCGCATGTGGGCGATGCTGTTGAACAGGAAGGGCATCGTCGGCACCTGCGTCAGCGGGCAGATGTTGTTCATCGGGCCGACATTGACGCGCGTGAAATCGAGCGCGCCGATCTTGACCTGGTCGATGGTTTCCTTCTCGCTGCCAAGCGCCTGCTTGTTGAACACCTTGATCTTGTGGCGGCCGCCGCTTTTCTTGTCCAGCAGCTCGCTCATGTGCTTGACGGCGGCGACGGTCGGATAGTCGTCGGCA
>JAYUSP010000085.1:0-2674 GCA_043755615.1 Betaproteobacteria bacterium | reverse complement strand
CGATGCGCAGGATCGCATCGCTGCCGTTGCGCTGCACCGTCACCGCCGCCGGTGTGACGCCGTGCAGCTCGATGTGGTCGTCGGTGCCGCCGAAGGTGCCGGCTTCGTCGATGACGTCGCTGCCATCACCGCGGCGCCAGACATAACTGTCGTTGCCGCCACCACCGGTCACCACATCGTTGCCGGCGCCGGGCTCGAAGACCTGGCCGGCCGCAAAGCCGACGACGATATCGTCGCCGGCGGTTTGTTGGTCTTGCACCAGCCGGTCGCGCAGTGTGGCCGGCGTCCAAACGGTGCCATCGTCGAACTCGATGCGCTCGAAGCCACGCTCGAAATAGGCATCGAGCGACTGCCGCAGCACGACCATGCCGGCGTCGGCCGCGGCAGGCGCTGACGTTGCGATGTCGAGCACGACATCGTTGCCCTCGCGGCGCAGCGTCACGCTGGCCGGCGTGATGCCTTGCAGCAGCAGGCGGTCGGCGGTGCCGCCAAAAGTCTCTGACTCGTCAAGCACGTCGATGCCGTCGCCGCGCCGGTAGGTGTAGGTATCGCTGCCGTCGGCACCGGCGACGAGATCGTCACCGAGCCCGGGCAGGATCGACTCCGCGGTGCTGAAGCCGACGATGCGGTCGTCGCCAGCGGTCTGCGCGCTGTCGAGCAGCATCGCGCGCAGGGTCTGCGGCGTCCACTCGGTGCCGTCGTCAAAAACAATGCGTTCGACGCC
This sequence comes from Betaproteobacteria bacterium, assembly GCA_043755615.1. GTDB lineage: Bacteria > Pseudomonadota > Gammaproteobacteria > Burkholderiales > Burkholderiaceae_C > Rubrivivax. Next base: position 1,950 of record JAYUSP010000085.1, on the reverse strand, counting down.
ACGCTCGAAATACCGCTCGAGCATGTCGCGCAAGTGGACGCTGCCACCGTCGCCGGCACCCGGGGCCGAATCGGCGATCTGAAGCACCGCATTGTTGCCATCGCGGCGCACCGAGACGGCGGCGAGCGGCACCGATTGCAGCAAGAGGCGGTCGTTGGGACCGTCGAAAGCGCCGCCTTCTTCGATGACGTCGATGCCATCACCGGGCGCCCAGAGATACGTGTCGTCGCCGTCACCACCACGAAGAATTTCGTTCGCCGCGGTGGACGCCATCATGTCGGTTGATGCCGTGCCCAGCGTGGCCGTGACCGCCGGCGCCACCCGCGCGACGACGTCGGCGATGGTCCAGACCGTGCCGTCGTCGAACTCGAAGCGTTCGACCTGCTCGTAGGGGTCGTTGTCCAACGTATTGACAATGCGCAGCTCGTCGCCGCTGGCTGCCAAGCGCAGCAGCAAGGTGTCGGGCGCCTCGATGGCGCGCTGCACGCTCACCTCGCCCGGCAGGATGCCGACGAGGCGCACCACGTCGGTACTGAAAACACCGCCGTCCCGGATCTCGTCGTTGCCGTCACCCCGCGCAAAGACGTAGATGTCGCTGTTGCCGCCGCCGGACAAGGTATCGTCGCCAGTGCCACCACGCAGGGTGTCGGCGCCGTCAAATCCGGTGATGACATCGTCGCCCGCGGTCGACTGCTGCACTACCAACATGGCCTTGACATCGGCGATGGTCCAGGCGGTACCGTCGTCGAATTCAAAGCGCTCGATCTGGTCGTAGGGGTCGCTGTCGAGGGTGTTGACGATGCGCAGCTCGTCACCGCTGGCGGCCACCCGGAAAAGCAAGGTGTCCGCCGATTCCGCCGACACGCTCAAGACCACCTCTGCCGGCAGGATGCCGACCAAGCGCACAACGTCGGTACTGTAGACACCTTCGTCCCTGATCCGGTCGTGGCCGTCACCACGCTGGAAGCGGTAGACGTCGCTGTTGCCACGGCCGGACAACTGGTCGTCCCCGAGGCCACCGACCAGCGTGTCGGCGACATTCGATCCGGTGATGCGGTCATCGTCCGCTGTCGACTGTTGCGCAACGAGCCGCGCCTTGACATCGGCAATCGTCCACACCGTGCCGTCGTCGAACGTGAAGCGCTCGATCTGGTCGAAGGCATCGTTGTCCAAAGTGTTGACGACGCGCAGCAGGTCGGCATTGCCATCAAAGCGCAGCTCCAGCGTCAGCGCGTCGTCGAATGCAGCCTCGACCTTGACTTCGCCCGGCAGGTAGCCGCGCAGGCTGACGGTGTCGCTCGCGCCGAGGCCGTTGTCTTCGATGACGTCATTGCCGTCGTTGCGGCGGTAGACATAGAGGTCGCTGCCGCCGCCGCCAAAGAGCCGGTCGTTGCCGAGGCCGCCGGCCAGCGTATCGGCGCTGTCGAAGCCGACGACCACATCGTCGAGCAACGGGTCAGGCTGGGTGACGAGCATCGCTTTTACATCGGCGATGGTCCAGACCGTGCCGTCGTCGAACTCGAAGCGCTCGATCTGGTCAGCGGTGGCGCTGTCCAGGGTGTTCACGATGCGCAGCGCGTCTTCACTGCCAGCAAAGCCGGCAAAGCTGATCAACAAGGTATCTCTTGCATCCAGCGCCACCGCAAGCTGCACGTCACCCGGCGCGTAGCCCACCAGGCGCACGCGGTCGGTGTCACCGACGCCGTTGTCTTCGATGTTGTCGCGGCCGTCACCGCGGGTGAAGATATAGGTGTCGCTACCATCAGCGCCGCTGAGCTGGTCGTCGCCGCCGCGGCCGACCACGTTGTCGGCGCCCGGGCTGCCGCTGATGACGTCGTCGGCACCGGTGCCGCCGGCGCTGATGCGCTCGACCAGGCTGGCGCGTGTCCACACCGTGCCATCACCGAAGCGCAGCAACTCGACACCCTTGCCGGCGGCCGGGTTGAACTG
>JAYUSP010000084.1:0-7886 GCA_043755615.1 Betaproteobacteria bacterium | reverse complement strand
TCGATGAATGGCGCGCCCGCTTGCACCTCGAGTGCCTGCACGATACGTTGCTGCAAATCGACGAACCAGGCCCGAGCCTGCGTCATGGGCAAGGTCATGCGGGGCGCTCGCAGTCGGTTGTCGCGCGGGCCTCTGCAGTCGTCCGTGTCAAACCCTCGTCGCTCAAACGAATGGGTGCCGCGCGTTCCGGATGAAACCCACGGCGGTGCTGCAACAGCGACGCGATGCGCGCCATGACGATGACGCCTTGCTTGCACGGCAGACCGTCGAACACCACGCGCCAGTCCATCAGCGCCAACGCGCCGCGTGCACGTTTGGACCCCTGAAACCGCACGGGCCGCGCGTCGATGTCGATAGAAATGGCATCTGGCACGTCGAATTCGGCGTTAGCGAGCCTTGATGGCGCGGTGACCGATGTCGGTGCGATGCTGACTGCCTTCGAATCGGATCGGCTTGAGCAACTCGTAGGCCGCTTGCTGCGCCTGACGCGTCGAGTCGCCCAGCGCGGCGACGCACAACACGCGGCCACCCTGCGTCACGATGTGGTTGTGCGCGTCGGTGGTGGTGCCGGCATGAAACACCATCGCATCGTCGGTGGAGGCCGGCAGCCCGTCGATCACGTCGCCTTGACGGGGTGATTGTGGGTATCCAGCGGCGGCCATCACCACGCCCAAGGCGACGCGTCGGTCCCACTGCAGGTCGGGGTCGCCCACGTCACCATCGGCCGCGCGCATCAGCAGCTCGGCCAGATCGCTGCGGTACCGCATCAGGATGACCTGGGCCTCGGGGTCGCCCAGGCGGGCATTGAACTCGACCGTGCGTGGGTGCCCCTGGGCATCGATCATCAAGCCGGCGTACAGGAAACCCGTGAATGGCATGCCTTCGCTCGCCATGCCGGCCAGCGTCGGGTGAATGATCTCTTTAAGCACCCGCGCATGCACGTTGGGCGTGACGACCGGGGCCGGCGAATAGGCACCCATGCCGCCGGTGTTGGGACCGACGTCGCCGCTGCCCAGACGCTTGTGGTCCTGGCTGGAAGCCAAGACCACCGCACGCACGCCATCACTCACGACGATGAAGCTGGCTTCTTCACCCACCATGAATTCTTCGATCACCACTCGCGCTCGATCGGCGCTGGATTCAGCAACCGACGTCGGCGCCGCTGCCACGTGATCGGAATGTTCTGCCACGTTGGCAAAGATCGCCCGCACGGCGTCGACGGCTTCCTGCACCGTTGTTGCCACGACTACACCCTTGCCGGCGGCCAGCCCATCGGCCTTGACCACCACCGGAGCACCGTAACCCTTGACGTACGCCACCGCATCCTTGGCGTTGTCGAACGTTTGATGCCGCGCCGTCGGGATGCCGTGTCGCTGCATGAACGCTTTGGCGAAGGCCTTGGAACTCTCGAGTTGCGCGGCCGCGCGTGTAGGCCCGAAGATGCGCAGACCGCGCGCGCGAAACACATCGACGATGCCGGCGGCCAGCGGTGCCTCAGGCCCCACCACCGTCAAACCGATCGGCTCGGCCTGCGCAAAATCGGCCAGCGCCTGAATGTCGGTGATGGCCAGATTTTCGATGCGCAGCGCGCGCGCGGTGCCCGCGTTGCCAGGCGCGACGAACACCATCTGCACGCGCGGCGACTTGGCCAATCGCCACGCCAGCGCGTGCTCGCGCCCCCCGCCACCGACGACCAAAACTTTCACGCTGAATGCATCTCGGCGTTGTGATAGACGTCTTGCACGTCGTCGATGTCTTCGAGTGCATCTAGCAACTTCTGCATGCGCGCGGCATCGTCGCCCGCCAGCGGCATCGGCGTTTCGGCCCGCATCGTCACTTCGGCCACGGCCACGGCAGCGCCGAAGCCCGCTTTTTCGAGCGCCGACTTCACGCTTTCAAAGCCGTGCGGATCACAAAGCACTTCGACCGAACCGTCGTCGCCAGTGATGACGTCGTCGGCGCCGGCATCGAGCGCCACCCCCATTACCTTGTCTTCGTTCGTGCCCGGGGCCAGGATGAACTGGCCGCAGTGCTTGAACTGGAACGCCACCGAGCCGTCGGTGCCCAGGTTGCCACCGTACTTGCTGAAGGCGTGACGAACATCGGCCACGGTGCGCACGCGGTTGTCGGTCATGCAGTCGACGATCACCGCAGCGCCGCCGATGCCGTAGCCCTCGTAGCGAATCTCTTCATAGTGAACACCTTCGAGGTTGCCGGTGGCTTTGTCGATGTTGCGCTTGATGGTGTCGGCTGGCAGATTCACGGCCTTGGCTTTCTCGATTGCCAAGCGCAATCGCGGGTTGGCCGCAGCATCACCCCCACCCTGGCGAGCGGCCACCATGATTTCGCGAATGGCGCGCGTCCACGACTTGCCGCGCTTTTCGTCCTGCCGACCTTTGCGATGCTGAATGTTCGCCCATTTGGAATGGCCGGCCATGGTGATGTGCTCCTGGAAGAACGCAAGATTCTAATTCGCGTGAGTTCCAACATGGAGCAAGCCGTTGCAGCGCAACCCCAGCCACCGCGCCCGCGCGACGTTGCCCTTCTAAAGGATGGGTGAGAACAACCGCGCCACGGCCAGCACCAGTCGCGTCGAGAACGGCTCGTTGCGGTTGCGCAGCACAAACTTGGAATCCGACAGGTCGCGCTCGAAGTCGGCCGCCAGCTGCGCATTCAACCCGGGGTCGAACACCGCCACCGTGACTTCGAAGTTGAGTCTGAAGCTGCGGTGGTCGAAATTGGCGGTGCCAAGCTGCACGTACAGATCATCCACCACCAGCGTTTTGGCGTGCAGCATGCGCGGCTGGTATTCGAACACCTTGATGCCCGCGTCCTGCAACTCGTCGAAGTACGACTGGGCCGCCGCCGTCACGAGCCTGGAATCGCCACGCAATGGTACGAGCAACTTGACGTCGACACCGCGCATGGCCGCATCGGTCAGCGCATAAAGCGCGCCTTCGGTGGGTACGAAGTAAGGCGTGGTGAGCCACACCCGATGGCGCGCGGTGTGGATGGCGTCGACCAGCGCGCGGTGAATCGATTCTCCGTGCGTGTCGGGGCCCGACGCCAGCACTTGAACCGGAATGCTGCCGGGCTCGCTGCGCACGATCAAATCGGGTGACAAGTGCCGACGCGAAGCGTCGTCGCAGGCGTAGCTCCAATCTTCGAGAAAGACGTACTGCAGCCAGCGCACCACCGGGCCTTCGAGCCGAATGTGTGTGTCTCGATAGGCGTCGTCGCGAACGCTCTCGTTCTCGCTCTCGGTGATGTTGATGCCGCCGGTAAAACCGACGATGCCATCGCAGACCAGGATCTTGCGGTGGGTGCGCAAATTTACCAACGGGCGCAGGCGCGCGAAACGCGTGGGATGAAACACCGCGAACTCACCGCCATGCTCGACAAACTCGGCCAGAAATCGGCGGCCGCCGCGTTTGATCAGCTGCGGCGAGCCCACGGCGTCGACCAGCAAACGAACTTTGACGCCTTCGCGCAGCTTCACGATCAACGCATCACGAAGCTGCGTGCCGATCTGGTCGGGCTCGTAGATGTAGTACTCGAGGTGGATGTGGTCACGCGCCGCCGCCACCGCCTCGAGCATCGACGCAAGCGTGGCAACGCCGTTGCGCAGCAGCGTGATTTGGCGCGCCGTCGACAGCGGAATGCCACAGGCTTTTTCGATCAGGCGCGAGTGCTGAACCGCCCACAACGGCGCGTCGGGATACTCATCGCGTACTTTCAATCGCTCGCGTTGCGAACCCAGCTTGGCAAAACCGTGCATGCGCTTGAGTCGCTGGCGCTGAACGCGCATCGGACCGAAGATGCGGTACACCACCAGCCCGAACACTGGCAGCAGGTTGAGCGCGATGATCCACCCCAGCGTTGCCACCGGTGAGCGACGCTGCATCACGACCCATCCAGTTTGCAGCAACGCGAGCGCCAGCCACACCAACCCGCTCGAAACCCAAAACACGGGCGCCGTCGGCAAGTAAGACCAAAGGGTGTTGATGAACGGCATCGCGAGTCACAGTCAACGAGCACTGAAGGTTAACTGACCCCCGCGCCACGCCCGTCCGCCCGCCGGCGTGCCGCCGATGTCGATAGACTTGCGCGTCGTTCATTGCCGCCCCGCAACCTCTTTTGGAGCCCACGATTCATGGCCGAGCCCCTCTTGATCGCCCAGCACGGTGACATTCGCAGCCACTTGCTGCCAGTCCAGAGTAATCGACACGGCTTGATCACCGGGGCCACAGGCACCGGCAAGACGATCACGCTGCAAACCATGGCCGAGAACTTCAGCCGCATCGGCGTGCCGGTATTCGTGGCCGACGTCAAGGGCGATCTGGCGGGCTTGAGCCAACCCGGCACCCTGCCCGACAAAGTGGTCAAGCTCATCACCGAACGTGGCCTGGCCGTGCCACCAAGCCGCGCCTGCCCCGTGACGTTGTGGGACGTGTTCGGTGAACAAGGCCACCCAGTGCGCGCCACGGTGTCCGACATGGGCCCGCTGCTGACCGCGCGCATGCTGTCGCTCAACGAGACGCAAGCCGGCGTGCTGAACATCGTGTTCAAGATTGCCGACGACAACGGCATGCTGCTGCTCGACCTCAAGGACCTGCGAGCGATGTTGCAGCACGTGGGCGAGAACGCCAAGCAGTTCACCACCAGCTACGGCAACATCAGCACCGCCAGCGTCGGCGCGATTCAGCGCGGGCTGTTGCAACTGGACGAACAAGGCGGCGACAAGTTCTTCGGCGAGCCGATGCTCGACATCAGCGATTTCATGCAGACCGTCGACGGTCATGGCGTGATCAACATTCTCGCCGCCGACAAGTTGCTGACCGCCCCCAAGCTGTACGCCACCTACCTGCTGTGGATGCTGAGCGAGCTGTTCGAGCAACCGCCCGAAGTGGGTGACCTGGAGCAGCCGAAGCTGGTGTTCTTCTTCGACGAAGCGCACCTGCTGTTCAAGGACGCGCCGGCGGCGCTGGTCGAGCGCATCGAGCTCGTGGTGCGGCTGGTGCGCAGCAAGGGCGTGGGCGTGTACTTCGTGACGCAGAACCCGCTGGACATCCCCGACACCGTGCTGGCCCAGTTGGGCAACCGCGTTCAACATGCGTTGCGGGCCTTCACGCCCCGCGACCAGAAGGCGGTCAAGGCCGCCGCCAGCACCATGCGCGCCAACCCCAAGCTCGACGTCGAAACCGCCATCACCGAGCTGGAGGTGGGCGAGGCGCTGGTGAGTTTTCTGGACGCCAAGGGCCGGCCCAGCGTGACCGAGCGCGTCTTCGTGATCCCGCCCGGCAGCCAGATCGGGCCGATCACGCCCGAGCAGCGCAAGGCCTTGATCGCGGGCTCGCTGGTGGCCGGGACCTACGAGACAACGGTGGACCGCGAGTCGGCCTACGAGCGGCTCAAGGGGCGCGCCGTCGCCAGTGCCGAGGCGGCGCCGGGCAACGCCGCCCCGCCCCCGCCGTCGGCACCGGCCGGGCAGGCGCCGACGCTGCCAGGCCAGGCCCCCGGCGCCAGCGCGGAGGCCGGTGGCGGCCTCCTCAGCGGCCTGAAAGACGTGCTGTTCGGCCGCACCGGCCCGCGCGGCGGCAAGCACGAGGGCCTGGCCGAATCGGCCGCGCGCTCGGCCGTGCGCACCATCGGGTCGACCGTCGGTCGCGAGATCATCCGCGGCGTGCTGGGCACGTTGCTGGGCGGCGGCCGGCGCCGCTAGCGCGGGCTCGGTCCGGCTACTTCAACGGGATCGGCGTGGCCCGGTCGACGGCCACCGCCGTGACGCTGTTTTGCGGTGAACCCTCGATCACCCGGTCCGAGTAGGTCAGGTAGACCAGCGTGTTGCGCCTGGCATCGACCATGCGGACGATGCGCAACTTCTTGAACACCAGCGAAATCCGTTCGCTGAAAACCTCTTCGCGCCGGGCCAGCGGCTTGTCGATCACGATCGGGCCGACCTGGCGGCAGGCAATCGACGCCTCGGACTTGTCTTCGGCCAGACCGACAGCCCCTTTGATGCCGCCGGTCTTGGCGCGCGACACGTAGCAGGTCACGCCGCCGACCTTGGGGTCGTCGTGGGCATCGACGACGATTTTGTGGTCGGGCCCGATGAACTTGAACACCGTGTCGACTTCGCCCACCCGCTCGGCGCCGGCGTTGGCCGCCACCAGCAGCAACGCCGCGGCCCAACAGCTCTTCATGCGAGTTCCTTTGCAAAGGCGCGAGGGTACACGCGCCGCGTCGCGGCCACTCAGGGCACGGCGACGGTCTTGAGTTCCGGCCGCGCCAGCACGCGCACCGCGGCCGCCAGGTCGTTGACGATGCGGTGGCTCAGGAAGCTGCTCTGGGTGTCGGGCTCCAGCGCGGCGACGACCAGATTGGCCAAGGGTTGCTCCAGCGACACGTAGAAGCTTCCCACCGGCACATCGACCAGCGCCGGCACGGTCTGCACCTGCACCCGCAGCACGCTGGCGGCGTCGGCCACCGTGCCGCGCACGTCCGCCCGCGCGCCTTCCTGGCGCGAGGTTTCGCTGTAGGTTTCGCCGCGGGCAACAGCGGCCTCGACGACCCTGCGCACCTGCACTCCCAGGCGGCGCAGGCTGGTCACGGCCTCGAACTGGTCGGCCGCGAGCCAGTAGCCACAGGGGCGCGCGCGGCTCTTCAGCGTCTGCAACATCAGCGCCGAATCCCAGGCCACGGTGACGGCCTTGTCGGCGCCGCTGACCGGATCGAGCATCAACAGGTCGTACTCACTGGCCGTGGGCACGGCCTCGACGACGACCTCGCCGCGGCAGGCCTGCAGGGCCACGTCGTTGTCGACGAACTGGCGCAGCTTCACCAGGTCGGCGGCGCGTGCATGGGCGCTTTGCAACACGCTGCGGATAGCCGTGGCGTGGGTGTGCACGCGGCGCTTCAGGTGCCAGCGGCCGAGGCCCACGCCGCGGGTTTCGACCAGGATGCTGATGGCGTTTTTGAGGCCGTTGACGTTGCGCCCGGTGTCGGGCCGGGTGCCGCCCATCGAGACCTTCTTGTCCAGCGGGTCGACCGAGGTCGTGTAGTACCACTCCGTGCTGAGGCCCTGTTGTTTCAGGCTGGCCAGCAGCGGCGCGCGAAACCATTCTTCCGACGCCTGGGTGATGAAGGTCGGCAGGTTTGCGGTCATCGCGTATTGCACCAGCGCGTCGAAGCGCTGCACGCCACCGAATTTCTCCTGGAAGCGGCCGACGGCGGTGTATTCGTGGGCATCGACGACGACCACCGGCTGGTGCTCGCGCACCAGTTGGGCCTGTGCCTGGGCCTCGGGCGTCCTGAGCAGCAGGTGGTCGCGGTTGGCGTCGATGCCGTTGGCGGTGACCCGTTGCTGGGCCTGCGCACCATCCGGGTTGGCGCGCGGGAGCACGATGACGTTGATGCGGTCGAGCAACTTCTGCAGCGGGCCATGGGCCAGCTCCTGGGCAATGACCGCCAGGGCTTCGCCGCCGGCCGGCTCGTCGCCATGTTGCTGGGCCACCAGCAGCACCGTCGGGCGGCCGGCCGCAACGGACCCGGTGGCGCCAGGGCCGACCGGCGCGACAGCGCTGCCGGTGGCGCCCTCCCCGCCTCGGCTGAACAACAGGGCTTCGATAGGCACACCGCGTTGAGAACTTCCCAGCGCCAGCAGCTTGACCGCGGGTGGCCCGGCCCCTTCGCCGTCCGCCACCAGACCGCGCAGAAGGGCCTGCATTTCGGCATCGGTGGTGAAACCGGCGCGGTCGTCCTGGAACGCCGGGGTGGCGAAGTTCACTGAAGGATCGGGGAACCGGGCCGCCACCGCCGCACTGTAGGGTGGGCCGGCCAGCGCCGCCGGCAAGGGAGGTGCGGGGGGTGCCACCGTCGCCGGCGAC
>JAYUSP010000083.1:0-7888 GCA_043755615.1 Betaproteobacteria bacterium | reverse complement strand
CCCCACGAACGGGGTGCGAGCGGTATGTGTTTCGTAAGGCCGGGCTGCTTAGCCTGGGCTGGTCGAACCCGCCGCCACCGAGGAGCCCCATGAAAAACACATTCAGAACCTGCGTCTGCATCGCCTCCCTGCTGCTGGCGGGGCTGCCTGCGGCACGCGCCGCGCCGTTCTACGTGGCGGGTGTCGCCGGGGGTGCCGACGCCAACGACAGCAGCCGGCCCTGCAACATCGTCGGCGGCTTCAGCGAGAGCTACCGGACTTTCCCGCTGGATAGATTTGTCGCCCTCGCCGACGGCCGGGCCACGGCGTTCAACCCCTGCTCGCCGCTCAGTGGCTCGCCTTTGTCGGTGGCATCGGCGAGCCTGCAAAGCGGGCAGTTGAAGGTGTTTGCGCTGACCCAGCTCGACGCGCCGCGCCAGGAAGCCAAGGCGCGCGCCTATTTCGGCGACGATGTGACGCTGTTTTTGGGCAGCACGCCGCTGGTGCAACTGCCCAACGGGCTGGTCGGCGAGATCAGGCTCAGCATTCACGGCAGCCGCTCCACCGAGTTGCTCGATGCTGGAGCCAACCTCGACGTGAGCGACCTGCTCTTGGGTCACACCATCGGCGAGCAGATCGTCGAAGACCTGCAAGGCGGCGAGACCCTGGTGGTGCAGTTCGACCGGCCCTTCAGATTCTTCGCCGACCTGACCGTGACCGCGATACACGGCCAGTTTGGCAACTTCGGCAGCACCGGCACGATCTCGATCAGCCTGCCGCCCGGCTACAGCTTCGGCTCGGCCTCGGGTGTGCTGCTCACGCCCGTTCCTGAACCCGGCACCTGGGCCTTCATGCTGGCCGGCCTGGGGCTGGCGGGTTGGGCCGCCCGGCGCGCGCGCGCCCGGTCGCGTGTGGTGCGCAGTTCTGCGCCGTGCGCCTTGATCGCCAAGGCGACGCTGGTGGCGCTGATGCCCGCGGGCGCGTTGGCCGCCGCCGTCACGACGACCGCGTCGCCCGCAGCGCCGGGGAGCAACTTGTGGACGATCAAGTATGTGGTCACGGCCAGCGCCGACGACGCCACGATCGAGCAGTTCACGATCTACTTCGAGCGCGCGCTGTACGCCGACCTGGCCGTCGCCGCGTCGCCCCCGGCGTGGGATTCGTTGGTTGTGCAAGGCGACCCCGCGCTCCCGGCCGACGGGTTCTTCGACGCGCTGGCGCTCGGCGCCGGTGTCGTCGCAGGCGCGTCGCAAGGCGGCTTCGCCGTGTCGTTTTTGTTCCTGGGCCTGGGCGCGCCCGGCAGGCAGCGCTTCGAGGTCGTCGACCGTGTCAGCTTCGATGTGCTGGAGGCCGGCTCCACAGTGATCTCGACCGTTCCGGAACCAGGCAGCTGGCTGCTGGCGGGCGCGGGCCTGCTGTTGCTGCAGTCCCGGCGCGCGCTGCGCAGCCCATCGTCGGCGGTCAACGCAGGCAGCAAGGAATGACCCGCCAAGCGGTCGGTGGTGGGTCGGCAGGCGCTCTTCTGAAGGCCGCGCTGCTGGGTCTGGCGCTCACCCTGTCTTCTTGCGGCGGTGGTGGTGCCGACGCTGCGCGCGAGGAACTTCAGGCCGTGGCCGCGCAGATGCAGTTGCCCGCCGCGGCCGCACCCGGCGCGGCCAGCGTCACCCTGCTCACCAGGCTGAGCGAGAAGCGAGTCGGCCGCACGCTGTTCGAGTACGTCTTTCAGGTCACCGTGAAAAATGGCACCGAGCCGCAGACCGGCGTCATCGTGGCGCTCACCGGCGCTGGCCCTGGAACGACGATCGTCGATGGCGCCGTCGACGTGGGCGAGCTGGCGCCCCGCGCCACGGTCACACCCGACGACACGATCACCCTGCGCCATGACCGCGCCTTGCCATTCGCTGCCAACGCGCTGGTCTGGCTGGTCAGCAGCGGCAACTTGTTCAAGATCAGCGATTACACGCTGGTCAGCAGCACGCTGGTCGGCGGCACGGTATTCGAAGACACGTTCCGGGCCACGGTCCACAACCTCGGGGCCGGCGACGCGAACATCGGCGCTCGCCTCACCGGCACGCCGCCCGGCTCGACGATCGTCGAGGGCACGCTCGCTTTCGGCGCCGTGCCGCGGGGTGCATCGGCCGAAAGCGCCGACACCTTTGTCGTTCGCAGCGACCACGCGATACCTTTCGACGCCAGCCAATGGGTGTGGAGTTTTCAGGCCGTGCCGCTGCCTCCAACCGCGTTCGAGCTGATCGACAAAGCACAGGCTGCCAGGCTGATCGACGCCGAGACCGCGCTGGTCTACAAAGTCTTCGTCGAGTTCAACGACGAGCGGCTGCCGGCGGCTTATCGCGGGCGCGACGACGGCATCCGAGAAGCCCAGGCGCTGGATGAAGTGAATGATCGGTTTCAGGCGCTTTTGCCGGCCACGCAGCAACTGCTCGCGCCTTTCCTGCTGCAGCCCAACGTGCCCGGCAGTTGGTATGACAAACGGGCCAGCCAGCGCGCCGCGGCCGGCATCGGCGCGCCGCGGGAGACATTGCAATCCACCCCGGCTCGGCGCGCGGCTGCTGGCTCCCTGGCGGTGACCTGGTTAAACCTCGACACGGCCAACGGCAAGGTCCGCATCTGGTGGGACGCCGCCAAGCTCGACGGCAACCAGGCATCCGAGATCGCGGCCGAGATCGATACCGTGATCTGGCCCAAGCTCACCGGCCTGCTTGGCGAACCGCTGCCCGATACCGACAACCTGCTTCAACAACCCGATGGCTCGGTCATCCCGGACGAGACCGACGATGCCCGGCTGGACATCTTCCTGACCGACAGCGCACGGGTCTACACCGCCGTTCGGGCCGCCTGCCAGGCGGGGGTGCAGGCCGCATTCATCAACATGGGTGTGCACCGCTCGTACTCGTCGGTGGTGCACGAACTGACGCACGCGATCCTGTTCCGGTTCAAGGTCAAGACGGGGTGCGACCGCAGCCAGTACAGGTGGCTCGGCGAAGCCACGGCGGAGTGGGCCATGCACTACGTCTACCCGAAGGCCAACGAAGAGCATCCCAGCGCGCGGCATTTTCTGGACAAGCCGGAACTTCCGCTCGACTACGCCGAGCCCGCCGGCCCCGCGTTTTTCAAACATCCCTACGGCGCCTACCTCTGGTGGCTGTACATCACACGCGGCGCCGACGCGACACGCGGCGGCGTCGCCGCAGCGCACTACGTGCGCGACACCTGGGAGGCGGCATTCAACAACACCAGCCTGGGCGCGATCGAAGTAGCCATCGGCAGCCTTGGCGGGTTCAGGGGCGAGTGGCCGCAGTTCGTGCTCTACAACTGGAACGGCAAGGCGAAGTTCACCTGGAATCAGGAGGGCGAAGGCAAACCGTATCGGCAGTACGCGACCTGGGACAAACTCAATCGTGGTGCGAAGGAAGAAACCGAGACGCCGATAGAACCGCGCCTGAACGGCAAGCCGTCGGCCAAATACCCGCTGACGCACACCATCCCGCATCTGGCGAGCCGCTACTTCCACTACGACTTCAGGGCCGACAACAGCATCCGCCGGATCACCTTCACGCACCCGTACTGGAGCGGCGACGAACCCACGGCACGGGTGCAGGCCATCGTCAAGATCAAAGGCCAGGAGTGGAAAGCGGCCGAAGACTGGACCGACATGGCGAAGAAGAGCCTGTGCCGCGACAAACCGGCCGAAGATGTCGAGGAGCTCGTCATCGTCATCAGCAACAGCGAGTTCAAGAACCTGAACCACGTGCTGTCGGACGTCGCTAACCTCGTCGATCCGGCCGAGCTCAAGGTCTCGGCACTCGGCTGCAACCCGTGGATCGGCTCGGTGCAGTTCAACTACACCGAGAAGTTCGACGAGCCGGGGTCCCGGATTACGGTGACAGAAACAGCGTCGGTCAGCAACGTTGTTTTCGAACTCGTCGATGGTGACGAAGACGGCGCAACTTACAAGGCGACCGGCGGCGTCGTGAATTGGCGGCACACCGGTACTGCCAGCCTCGGCTTCGGCACGCTGCAATGTGCGGGCGAGGCTGCGGGTGCATTTCTGGTGTCGGCCGGATTCAGCACGCTCGATGTATGGAAACTCAGTCCTCCGTTAGGCGACGATTCCACCCTGCTCTATGGAGGCAAAGGCGTAGTGTCCAACTACCCCCAGCAGATCGTGGAGCCCATCTACTACGCCTGCAACAACGGCGCGCGTTACCCGCCGACGAATCAACTCAGGTTTCTCAACTGGTTGGAGACCAATCCGCCGATCCATCCGCCGATCCTGCCCGAGATCTACCACAAGGTCACTCCCGACAATGGCGTCCTCGTAATGAGCGGAAATTCCAAGTTCGGTAAAGACGGGCAGTACACGTGGCGCTGGGACTTGAAGCAGAAGCGCAACGGGCCCTGACTCGACACCGCCGCGCGATCAACTGTGCAGCGCGCGTGCCGGTGTGACGCAGGCCGACAGCGTGCCGCCGTTGCCGGCGGCAAAGACCGGTCGCTATTCGGTCGCGGCGGCTTCATCCAGGCTCGCCACGATCGCCAGCCTGACCATCAGCGCGAAGCCGAACGACAAGGCTTTGGTATGGGATCGATTGCGACATGACGGACTCCTTGCAGCGCATCGCAGCCGTGCTGCGATGGATAGAAATGGAGGGAGCCCGGCGCGGCCCGCCACGCCGGGGCGATGGGCCGCCGATGAACGGGGCAGCACCGCGCAATGAACGGCCGGCGCCGCAGCGTCAGATCGAGGCCGTGCGCTGTACCGGCCAGGCCAATGCGTCGTTGGTGACCAAGGGCGACAGCCGCCCGCAGCAGGCTCATCACGCAACCGTGCTGCGCACTCCCCCACGCCGTGGCCGGTGCCGTGGCCGAACTCCAGGCCCTGGTCCGACAGCGGCGCGCGTGCGATGGCGTCGAGCATCGGGTTCAAGGTGCCACGCGGGAACTTCGTGCGGCTCAAGGCCAGCGGGTCCTTGAGCGCCCGCGCGTTCGGCGGGTGCAACGCGGCAGCGAGCTGCCGCCCCACGTTCGTTGCGCCGGGGTCGTCGGCGGATCACCCCGCGTGGCCTACGACGCCGTCGACGCGCCGACGGTGCTGGTCGAATACGCGCCCGAGCTGCGCGCCATCGAAGCCAACTGGCCGAAGATCAAGTTTCACGCGCTGCGCGAGCATGCGGGGCTGGTGTTCCAGAAGAAGCTGGAGGGGTGATCAAGGCGCCGGACGCGGCATCCGCGACAGCAGGCCATGCAACGCTGTCTGCAGAGCAGGAAGCTGCTGGTCCAGGATGTTCCACACCGTCTCTGCGGCAATGCCAAGGTAGCCATGCGCGATTCGGTTGCGGGCGCCGACGATCTTTTGCCAAGGCACGTCCGGTGCCATGTCGCGCACCTCTGCGGGGACCCGCGTGGCAGCCTCGCCGATGAGTTCGATGTTGCGCAGGATCGCGTCGTAACGCATCTGCTCTGCGGTCAAGGTCGCTTCCGTCAGGCCGCGCGCATATTCCAGCGCACGCTGCGCGAACTCCAGCATGTCCTCAATGTAGAAACCGATATCGCGCTCAGACATTGATGAGGTCTTTCTCGATGTACGGGCGCAGCCGCGGCTTGAGTGCGGTTTCGGTGACCAGGTCTACCGGGCGATGCAGCAAGTCTTCCAGATAGAACTGGGCTCCGAAGTACCGGTCAGCGGTGGCTGGGCCGTCGAACCTGACGAGGATGTCCACATCGCTGTCTTCGCGTGCCGTGCCACGCGCCATGCTGCCGAACAGGGCCAGTCGGCGCACGCCGAAGCGCTCGGCCAGCATGGGCTTGTGCTCGGTCAGCAGGGCAAGTGTCTGGTCGCGATCCATGGCGGGAGTGTGCCGCAGGTGGCCGCTGCCCGGGGCGCTTCACGCCGCCGCGTCACCCACTTGCGCGTCAAGGTCGAGCCTTTGCTGCGCGGTCGCAGTCGCCGGCAGATGGCCTTCAGGAAAGTAGACCCCCTGCGTGCGCAAGGCCGATTCCGAAATCAAGGGCCCGCCGCGGATGCGTTGCAGCCGTTCGACGTGGTAGCGTCAATCCAGGATGGACGCGCAGCAGCACCTTCGCCGCGGACTTGGGCTCGCACTCGACGACATCGCCTGCGGCCGCGACGATCTGCGCCGGGCGCAGGGGCTCTTCGCCGCGGCGGGCAACCGGCCCGGCGAGCTGGTGGCCGCCGCCGCGCTGGTGCAGTTCGTCGGCATCGCCGACGATCACTACGCCGGCTTCGAAGAGGCCGTCCACGCCATCACCGCCGCAACCGTGGCCATCGACGACATCGCCGACCCCGACCAGCGCATGCTGGCGCGCACCGGCGCGCTCGTCGCCGGCTGGTACCGCGCCCTCGACGACCCGCTGCTCGGGCCGCAGGCCGAGGCGCTGTTGCGCCAACTCGGCGACACCGCGGTGGCGCCTGCGGTGCGCTGCTGCGCCGGCCTCGCGGCGCTGGCGTACTTCGATGCCCACGTCGACCTCGAACATGTGTTGTGGCTCGAGCTGGCGATGCGCCCGGTGCTGGCGGCGCCGGACCTCGGCGCGCGGCTGGCCGCCGAGTGGCAGCACGCGCTGGTGCAGGCGCTGTACCAGTGCGGCGCGCCGCTGCAGGCCGAAGCAGCGCGCGCCAGGCACGATGCCACGAGCGCCGTGTGCCCGCCTGCGATCGCGCTCAAACGTGCGCTGCTCGAGGCCCAGCTTGCCATCGGTGACGGCCGCATCGAGCCCGGGCGTGCGGCGCTGGCACGCGCCGAGCCGCTGTTGGGACCGCTGGCGCCACGCCAGGCGAGTTGGTGGCACTTGCTGCGCTCGCGCCTGTGCCTGATCGAAGGTCGCCACAACGAGGCGCTGACCCACGCCCGCCTGGCCCTGCGGCTGGCTGGCGAAAACCACTATCCCGAGCGATGGAACGGCGTCACCGTGATGCAGGAAGGGCAGATCCACATGGCCACCGGCGCGGCGCTGAGCGCGGTCCCGTTTTTCGAGCGTGCGGGCCGCGCGGCGCGTGGTTCGCAAGCCGACTTCTGCTGGTGCCTGGCCCACCTCGCACGCGCACTTGCTGCGTTCGACGCCGGCGGCGACGACCACGCGGCGCGCGCCGAGTTGGCGAATGGGCTTGCGCTGGCGCGTGGTCTGCACTGGCAGAACTTCTTTCGCGCCAGCCCGCGTGTGGCGGCGCGAGTCTGCGCGTTGGCGCTGGAACACGAGATCGAGACCGCCTTCGTGCGCGAACTGATCGTCGCGCGCGGTCTGGATGCCGTGCGCCCCGACCTGGCGGCCTGGCCGTGGCCGATCCGCGTGCGGGTGCTCGGACGCTTTCGCATCGACATCGACGCGGTGCCGCTGTCCTTCAGCGGCAAGGCGGCGCGCAAGCCGCTTGAGTTGCTGCAGTTCGTGGTCGCCTCGGGCGGCAGCGATGTCTCGGTGGCGACCGTGATGTTCGCGCTCTGGCGTGACCTCGAAGGGGACAACGCGCGTTCTGCGTTCAACGTGGCGTTGCACCGGCTGCGCAAGCTGCTGGCCCACGACGATGCGCTGGTGCTCGAACTCGGCCGCCTGAGCCTGAACCCGCGCCGCGTGTGGGTCGATTGTCTGGCCTTCGAGCAGCTTGTCGACACGGTGGGCCTGGCCGACCCGCTGCCGGCCGTCGCGGCGCAGGCGGCGCGGCGTGCGGTGGCGATGTACGGCGGCCACTTCCTGAACGACACCGAAGACGAGCCCTGGCAACTCGTCTGCCGCTCGCGCCTGGCGAGCAAGTTCAAGCGCACTGTCGGCCAGCTCGCGCGCCACGGCCTTGCACAGGGCGACACGCGCTCGGTGCGCGGGCTGCTCGAGCGTGCCATCGAACTCGACCCGCTGGCCGAAGACCTGGTGCGCG
>JAYUSP010000082.1:0-2675 GCA_043755615.1 Betaproteobacteria bacterium | reverse complement strand
GCTACTTCGCCGCACGCATGCGCTGGCTGCAAGCCGGCAACGACGCCAGTGACCCGGCGCGGGTAATCAGCAACGCGGCGTTTTATATCTTCGTGCCGGCGCTGCTGTTCCGGACCACGGCGCGGCTGGATTTTGCGCAACTGCCGGTGAGCACCGTGATGGCGTTTTTCGTGCCGGTGCTGGCCCTGGGCTTTGCCGTCTACGCCTGGCAACACGCGCGCGGCGCCGGCCAGCAGCATGGCGCAGCCGCCCCCGCGGTGCGCACGCTGTCGGCCATCTACGGCAACTCGGTGCAGATCGGCATCCCGCTGGCCGCGGCGCTGTTTGGCGAGGCCGGGCTGGCGATCCACGTCGCGTTGGTCAGCCTGCATGCGCTGATCCTGCTGTCGGCGGTGACGGCGCTGGCCGAGCTCGATCTGGCGCGGGCGGGGGCGCGTGCCCAAGGCGCCGCTGGCGCTTCGTTCTGGCCGACGATGCGCAGCACGCTGCGCAATACCGTCGTCCACCCGGTCGTGCTGCCGGTGCTCGCCGGGCTGCTGTGGAACCTTGCCGGCCTGCGCCTGCATCCGGCCATCGACGAGTCGCTCGCCGTGCTCGGCGCGGCGGTGGTGCCGCTGTGTCTGGTGCTGGTCGGCATGACGCTGGCCCACTACGGCATCAAGGGCCATGTGCGCGGCGCGATTGGCATCAGCGTGCTCAAGCTGCTGGTGATGCCGGCGATCGTGCTGGTCACTGCGCGCTGGGGCTTTGGCCTCGTCGGCACGCCGCTGGCGGTGGTCGTGGTGCTGGCCGCGCTGCCGGTGGGCAGCAACGCGATCATCTTCAGCCAGCGCTACAACACGCTGCAGGGTGAGGCAACGGCGGCGAATGTCTTTTCGACGCTGGCTTTTGGCCTGATCGCGGCGTTGTGGCTCGGGGTGCTCGCCGAACTCGGTTGAGGTCCGGCGGGGGTTCGGCTGGCGTTCGGCTGAGCGCTCGAGCCCCGCGTCGATGCGGCCGGCTCGATTTTGGGACAATCGCCGTATGCAAGCCCAGGATATCCCCGCCTACATGGCGCATGTCGGTGTCGCCGCGCGGGCCGCCGCGACGGCGATGGCGGCGGCCCCGACGGCGGCAAAAAATGCTGCGCTGCGCTCGCTGGCGCGCCGGCTGCGTGATGGCGCCGCGGCGCTGGCGCAGGCCAACCGGCTGGACCTGGACGCGGCGCAGGCCGCTGGCCTGGCCGCGCCGCTGATCGACCGCCTGAAGCTGACGCCGCAGATCATCGAAACCGTCGCCGAAGGCTGCGAGCAGATTGCCGCGATGCCCGACCCGGTCGGTGAGATCAGCGGCGTCCGGCGCCGGCCGAGCGGCATCAGCGTCGGCCAGATGCGGGTGCCGCTGGGTGTCTTCGGCATGGTCTACGAGAGCCGGCCGAACGTGACCATCGAAGCCGCTTCGCTGGCCATCAAGAGTGGTAACGCCTGCATCCTGCGCGGCGGCTCCGAAGCGCTGCAATCGAACCTGGCGCTGTGGCGGCTGGTGCAGGCGGCGCTGGTGGATGCCGGCTTGGCCGCGGATGCAGTGCAACTCATCCAGACCACCGACCGCGCTGCGGTCGGGCAACTGATCACGATGCCCGAATATGTCGACGTGATCATCCCGCGTGGCGGCAAGTCGCTGATCGCGCGCATCAGCGCCGAGGCCCGCGTGCCGGTGATCAAACACCTCGACGGCAACTGCCATGTCTACGTCGATGCCGAGGTCGACATCGACCTCGCGGTGGCCGTCACCGACAACGCCAAGACACAAAAATACAGCCCCTGCAATGCCGCCGAGTCGCTGCTCGTGCACGCTGTCTGTGCGGCGGAGTTTCTGCCGCGCATCGGTGCGATCTTTGCCGCCAAGGGCGTGCAGATGCGTTGCGACGCGGCAGCGGCGCGGCTGCTTTCGGCGCTGCCTTTGCTGCACGGTGCCGATGTCATCGCCGCCACCGAGGCCGACTGGAGCGAGGAATACCTCGCGCCGATCATCAGCATCAAGCTGGTCGCCGGCCTCGATGAAGCCATCGCCCACATCAACCGCTACGGCTCGCACCACACCGATGTGATCCTGACGAAAAACCACATGGCCGCGATGCGCTTCCTGCGCGAGGTCGATTCGGCCAGCGTGATGGTCAATGCCAGCACGCGTTTTGCCGACGGCTTTGAGTACGGCCTGGGCGCCGAGATCGGCATCTCCACCGACAAGCTGCACGCACGCGGGCCGGTCGGGCTGGAGGGGCTGACCTCGCTGAAGTGGGTGGTGCTCGGCCAGGGTGAAGTGCGAACTTGAGCCTCAGGGCCGCCTGCGGCCGGAAGTCGCAGTCCTTCGACACGCGAGAAACCGTCCTCAGGACGGTTTCACGTCCGGTCTCAGAGACTGTCAGCCTCTCAGCCCCCCTGGCGAATACCGAAGCGCGCAGCACGGAGGTCGCTTGATGAGCGGCGTGGGTTTCCCGAGCGCGAATTCCCTCTCGGAGGGGCCGCACGAAGTGCGTAGGGAGCAATCATGAGCGCCGCGCAGATCGGCACCCTGCTGGCGGCGGCGGTGCTTGTGTTCTGGATGGTCGGGGCCTACAACCGGCTGGTGAGCCTGCGCAACCAGATCGGCGCCGCCTGGGCCCAGCATGACGCCCAACTGCAGCGCCGCGCCGC
>JAYUSP010000081.1:0-2675 GCA_043755615.1 Betaproteobacteria bacterium | reverse complement strand
AAGGACGGCGCCGAAGCGGGTGCGCTGGTTGTCGATGCCTCGGCGCTGCGCACCTTCGATACCGCGGCGATCGCGGTGTTGCTCGAGGCGCGTCGCCTCGCACATGCAGGCGGTCGCGCCTTGAGCATCCAGGGCGCGCCGGCCGCAATGGTCGAGCTGTCGGGCCTGTATGGCGTGCAGGGGCTGCTTGGTTTCGCGCCCGCCGCGTCGTCAGGTCACCCGGCCCTGGCGTAACGCTTGGCGCGCAGGTTGCGCTTGATCTCGGCCAGCATCGGACGCAAGCCGCCACCCAGGCGCAGCGCCACGCCGGTGGTCAGCACGTCGATGATCACGAGGTGCAGCAGCCGCGACACCATCGGGCTGTAGCGGTCATAGTCTTCCGGGTGATCGGCGGCCAGCAGCACATGCTGCGAGCCGCTCGAGGCGTGCGCCAGCGGCGAGCCGCTGGCGGTGATCACGATCGTGGTGGCGCCCTTGCGGCGCGCGATTTCCGCGGCGTCGAGCAGGTCGCGGCTGCGGCCCGAGTTGGAGATGATCACGGCGCAATCGCCGGGCTGCAGCATGGTGGCGCTCATCACCTGAACATGACCGTCGCTGACTGCGCTGGCGGCCACGCCGAGTCGAAAGAACTTGTGCTGTGCGTCGTGCGCGACGATGCCCGAGTTGCCGACACCGTAGAACTCGATGCGCCGCCCGTCGCGGCAGGCGCTTGCCAGGGCGGCAATCGCGCGCTCGACGGCGTGGCTGGCCGCATCGTTGCGGTACTTGAGCAGCGCGCTGACCGAGTTGTCGATCACCTTGACCATGATGTCGCCGGCCTTGTCGTCTTCATCCACCGCACGGTGGATGAAGGGCACGCCTTCGTTGACCGCGCCGGCCAGCTTGAGCTTGAAGTCGGTCAATCCGTCGTAGCCGACGCTGCGACAGAAGCGGATCACGGTCGGCTTGCTCACCTGCGAGCGCGCTGCCAACTCGCCCACGGGCAGGGCGGCGAAGCTGCGCGCGTCGGCGAGTACCAGCTTTGCCACGCGCTGCTCGGCCGGCGGCAGCGCCGGCAGCGCGGCCTGGATGCGGTCGAGCATCGTCACTGAAGACCCTCGTTGGCCCTGCGCCGCGCCTGCTGCGAGTTGCTCATGCTTCTTCGGCCCAGGCGAAGCCGTCGCGCGCGATCAGCGCGCTCGAGGCCGCCGGGCCCCAACTGCCGGCGGCATAGGGGCGCGGACCGGTGTTGTCGTGGCGCCAGGCCTCGAGCACGGGTTCGACCCAGCGCCAGGCCTGCTCCTGCTCGTCGCTGCGCACGAACAGGTTCAAGCGCCCGGCAATCGCATCGAGCAGCAAGCGTTCGTAGGCGCCGACCCGGTCGGCCGGGAAGGCCCTGTCGAAGTCTAGGTCGAGCGACACCGGCGAGAGCTGCTCGGGCACGTTGGACGCGCTGCGCCCACCCTTGGCCGCCAGCAGGTGCAGCTCCAGACCGTCCTCGGGCTGCAGGTTGATCACGAGCTTGTTGGCGCGGTTGGTGCCGGCAAAGATCGCGTGCGGCACGGGCCGGAAGTTGACGACGATCTGCGCGTCATGAGCGGCCAGGCGCTTGCCCGTGCGCAGATAGAACGGCACACCTGCCCAGCGCCAGTTCTGCACCTCGGTGCGCAGAGCAACGAAGGTCTCGCAACGGCTGCCCGGCGGTACCTTGACTTCGTCGACGTAGGCCGGCACGGCCTTGCCGTCGACCATGCCGGCGCGGTACTGCCCGCGTACCACGTCGCGGCCCACGCTGTCGGGCGCAAAGGGCTTGAGCGACTTGAGCACCTTGAGCTTTTCGTCGCGTATCGAGTCGGCGTCGCCCGTGGCCGGCGGCTCCATCGCAATCATCGTCAGCAACTGCAGGGCATGGTTCTGCACCATGTCGCGCAGCGCACCGGTGCGGTCGTAGAACTCGCCGCGGGTGCCCACGCCAAGCGTTTCGCCGATCGTGATCTGGATATTGGCGATGCTCTCGCGCCGCCACAGCGGCTCGAAGAGCGCGTTGCCAAAGCGCAGCGCCATCAGGTTTTGCACCGCGGGCTTGCCCAGATAGTGGTCGATGCGCAGGGCTTGCTCTTCCTTGAAGGCCGAACGCACCACGCGGTTGATTTCCTGGGCGCTGGCGAGGTCATGGCCCAAAGGTTTTTCCAACACCACGCGCACATGTGGGCCGTTCAGCCCGGCGCTGCCGAGCTGTTCGCAGATCACCGGAAACAGGTGCGGGCTGGTGGCCAGAAACAGCACCACGCTGTCGGCGCGGCCGCCCGCACGCCCTTCTTCAGCCGTGGGTTCATCAAGCCAGCGCTTCAGGCCCAGGTAGTGCTCGGGCTGCGCCAGGTCCATGCGCCGGTAGTGCAGCAGTCGCGCAAAACGGGCGAACTCTTCGTCGGTGGGGCGCTTGCCGGGTTCGACGTCGCCGAAGCGTTCCTTGATGAAGTTGCGGTACTCGTCGTCGCTGCGCTCCTCGCGCGCCACCGCCAGGATGCGGCCGCCTTCGGGCAGCGTGCCGTGGCGCTGCGCCTGAAACAGCGCGGGCATCAACTTGCGCCAGGTCAAGTCGCCGGTACCACCGAAAAGCACGAGGTCGAAGGACATGGGATGTGTAATTAAGTTACAGATTTGATGATGCCGGAGTTTCAGACTCCGGTCAACGC
>JAYUSP010000080.1:0-7894 GCA_043755615.1 Betaproteobacteria bacterium | reverse complement strand
GACCTGCTGCGCCAGGGCGACGAGGTCGAAGTCATCGCACCGGCTTCGCTGCGCGAGGCGTTGGCGGGGCGGCTGGTGCGGGCGGCGGCGAGGTACGGATCCTGAAGTCGTGGCATGGCCTCCCCTGCCGGTGGGATGACCCGCCTGCGGGCACCGGTCTATGGTGCAACGATGCCATCCCCCCGCCGTTCCGAGGCTACGGCCGAACAGTTCGCCGCCATCGCCGACCTGCTGGGCACCGCGCTGTTTGTCGTCGACAGCGGTGGCCGCCTGCTGCACGGAAACCGCGCCGGGCAGGCTCTGTTGCAAGGGCCGCTGTGGGCGCTCGACGACGGCCGACTGCGCCTGCGCAACGACGAGCTCGGTGCACGCCGGCTCGACGCCGCGTTGCGGCGCGCGCTGCGCCCGGCACGCGGCAGCGAAGTCAGCATCGCGACGGCACGGGGTGAGCTGCGGCAGGTCACGGTGCTGGTCCTGGCCGCGCCAAGCTCTGACGAGAATCGTCCCGCAGCGGCAGTGATCGTGCAGCCGACGGACCGGTTAGCATCGATCGCGTTGCTGGCGACGAGTGTTGGTTTGACGCGCGCTGAATCTGCCGCGCTGGGCGCGCTGGCGAGCGGCCTGGCGTCTGAGGAGATCGCCACCACTCTGGGCACCTCCGAGGGCGCGGCGCGCGCCCGTTTGGCCCGCGTGCGCGTGAAGGCCGGGCTGCCCAGCCTGGCCGCCCTGCGAGCGCTGCTGCGGGGCTTGCCGCCGCTGCTCTGACCGCCCTGGCCGCTCTGGCCATACCGCCCGCGATGGTCGCACTTGCCGCACTCGCCGCCGGGGCCGATTCGTCAGCGCACCCGGCAGCACCGGGGGGTGAATAAGTCACAGGCTCGGTGTGCGCGATTCACCGCCCGCGCGGGCGGGTCGTTCGTAACCTTTGGCAACCGGGCGCGATGCGCTGCAGGCCAACAAGGAGCGTCGATGATGATCAGCCTCGCAACGTCAAACGGCGACAACCTGCCCCGCCGGCCGCCGACCTACACCGGCCCCGAGCGCAGGTCTGCCGACAGCGCGCTGTCGCGCTGCCTGGCCCAGATCCTGGACGAGGTCGACTACGGCATGCTGCTGCTCGATGCCGATGGCCGCTTGCTGCACCTCAACCAGGTCGCCCGCGCCGAGCTTGACGACGGCCACCCACTGCAGATGCTCGGCAGCGAGCTGCGCGCGCGGCACTCCCGCGATGTCGTGCCGCTGCACGAAGCCCTCGCCGCGGCAGCCCGCCGCGGCCTGCGGCGTTTGCTCAGCCTGGGTGACGGCGACATGCACATCGGCGTCGCGGTGGTGCCGCTGCCCACCGCGGTGGCCGGCCAGCATGCGACCCTGGTGCTGATGGGCAAACGCGCGGTCTGCGAAGACCTGTCGGTGCAGTGTTACGCACGCTCGCACCACCTCACCCCGGCCGAAGAGAGGGTCCTCAGCCAGCTCTGCCGCGGGGTCACGCCCCGCCAGATCGCCCAGGCCCATGGTGTCGGCATCGCCACCGTGCGCACGCAGATCGGCTGCGTCCGCAGCAAGACCCAGACTTCGAGCATTCGCGCGTTGGTGAGCCTGGTCGCCAAGCTGCCGCCGATGATCAGTGTGCTGCGATCGGCAGGTGTGGCAGCCGCCGTTACGATCGGCGCATGCCCACCTCCCGAGCTGCACCGAGCGACCTGATCAGCAGCGCCCCTCTGGGCGAATCGCTGCGCGCGCTGGCCCACCGCGGCGAGGTTCGGCGTTACAGCAAAGGCACGGTGCTGATCGAGGAGGGCGACCGCGGCGACACGATCTTCATCGTCCTGCAGGGGCGCCTGCGCGCCTTTAGCCGCCATCCGTCGAACGAGCGCGAGATCACCTTCGGCATCTACGGCCCGGGTGAATATGTCGGCGAGATGGGTCTGGACGGTGGGCTTCGATCGGCCAGCGTCGTCGCTGTCGACGACTGCAGCTGCTCACGTGTCGGCCGGCCGACTTTGGAAGTGCATATCGCCGCCGACCCGGGCTTTGCGTTTGTGTTGCTGGCCAAGGTCATTCGCCGCGCGCGGTCGGCCACGCTGTCGCTGAAGCAGATTGCGCTGAACGACGTCTACGGTCGAGTCAAGCTGCTGCTGGAGGCGACGGCGCTGCCGCAGCCGGACGGCTCGCGCCTGGTGATCGACCGGCCGACCCACGAGGCGATCTCGCAGCAGGTGGGCTGCGGCCGCGAGATGGTCAGCCGCGTCATCAGCGAGCTGAAAAAAGCCGGTGTGATCAGCGACGTGCCGGGCGGCTGGCGGCTGACCGGGGCGCTGCCGCCGCGCTGGTGACCGGCGCCGGCGCGGCGGCCGACGTCGAAATCGGGGTCGGCCGGCCGTCATCGTCGAGAACACCTCGGCCGATGCTGCGGGCGAGTTTTGGCGGCGGCTTTGTCGGCCGCGGATTGACCACTGGCAGACCGAACCAACGCTGCAGCGATCCGCCCCGGCTGCCGTTGAGCGTGGGGGCAGTCGACGCGACCCACTCGTTGTAGATCAGCCTGGCGACCCTGGGCGCGGCGATGCTGGTCCCCGACACGCGCACCTGCGCGCCGCTCAGGTTGGCCGCGGCTTCGATGCCGACCAGTCCGACCTGCGCGCGCCGCACGCCGGCGGCGAGCAGGTCGGGGCCTTGGCGGCCACCACGGCGCGCCGGGCCGACCGAGGAGTCCAGCGCCAGCCGCATGGGATCAGGATCGTGTTCGACGCGGCTGCCGACCACCAGCGTTTCGAAGCCGCAAGCCTGGCCGGTGAGGGTGTATTCGTCGCCGACCTCGGCGCTGAGTTGGCCGGCCGGCATTTCAAACAGATGGGACTGCGCCGACTGCGAGCGCACCGACAGGTCGGGGTCGTTGCGTTCGACCCAGGCATGCACGTCGACAGGCGTGCCGCCGCGGTTGCGCAGACGCACCGTCCAGTAGCCGCTCGGCGCCCGCGCCTGGCCCCATTCGGGCAGCGCCACCTCGCGATCGGTCGGGCCCAGCGCCAGCAGGATCAAGCCGTGCGCACCGCCGGCATGGGTGCCGGGTACATGCAAGACACTGGCCACCGGCCGCTGCTGCGTCGGCGACCGCGCCGCGCTGTACCAGCAACCGCCTGGGCCGCGCAGCGCCGGCATGCCCGGCGCGTCGTCGTGGTCGAGAACGATCTCGATATCCGGCGCTGGCGCCGTCGTGTCGCGATCGGTCGCCGGCGGCGCTGACGGCACTGGCAGCGCCGCGGCGTACCAGATCTCCAGAAAGCTCTGCGTCGAATCGTTGGCCGGCAAGTACCAGCGAAAGGACTTCTTCGCCGCGGCCGTCCCGACCGCGGCCAGTCGCACGCCGGCATGCAACCCGATGCCCTTGGCCGGGGTCGGGGTGCGCCCGACCAGGCGGCCGTTGCCCGCCGACAGCACCAGGCTCAGCCGGCCTTGGGCATCGCGCGCCAGCGCATCCAGCGCCCGCTCGAGCAGCGACTCGCCGTCGTGCGAGCCGGCATAAGCGCCAAAGCTGAGGTTGCACACCAGTGGCCGCCCGGCGGCTTTTTGCGCGATGTAGTTCAGGGCGTCGATCACGCTCGCGCTGAGCCAGCCGCAGGACAGGTCTGCGACCGCGTCAGCGGGCAGCTGCACGAAGATGATGTCGGCGTCGGCGGCGGCGTCGTGGTTGTTGGCCTTCGCACAGCGCTGCTCCGGTGCGCAGGCGCAATTCGCAGGGCAGCTGCCGGCGGCAAAGTCGGCGACCACCGTGCCGTGCGACCAGCGTCGCTGCGGCGACAGCAGCTCGGGCAGGCCGGCGGCTTCATAACAGCGGCGCTCGACGGCCGCATTGCCGACCTTCGCTGCCGCCGGCGCCGCCGAGCCCGGCGTCGTCGCTGCCAGCGCGATCAAGCTGTCCAGCCGAGCGCCATCTGTCTCGCGGCCATAGCCGAAGTCCGGCACCGCCGACCACAGCGGGTCGCCGGCCGCGCGGGCTTCGCGCCCCATGTCCCAGAGATGGCTGATGCGGGTCGACCAGGACGGCCCGGCGGCGGTGCGGCTGAACCTCGGATGGGCAAAAGCGCAGGCGGTATCGATGATCCCGATCACCGGCCGCTGGCCACGGCCCGACTTTTTGCGCGCCGCCTGGCCCAAAACCGGCGCTTCGGTCGCCGCCGCTGGCGATGGCGCCTGGCCGGCCGCGCCTTCGACACCACCCACCAGGCTGACGCGGTAGCTGTGCACCTGCGCAGCCAACGGGCTCGCTTCGAAAGCATCGAGATCCATCCGGGCGACAAAGAACCGATGTGTTTCGCCGTTAGCCTGGTGCAGCGCTTTGCGGTAGTGCGGCGCCAGCTGCAAGACCGGCGGCTTGCCGGCATGCCAGCGCTGGAGGTTTTCGGCGTCGATCGCGTGCAGGAATTTGCCGGCGTCAGTGTGCTCGGCCAATTCAATGGCGGCCCGACGCAAACCCGCCGCGTCGGCGCTTTGGTAGGTGCCAAAACCCGTCAGCCCGGCCCAGAAGAGATACGGGTCGGCGTGTTTGGCAGCAGCGTCGGCGGCGCCATCGGTCCAGTCGATGCCACCGGCCTGGGCGGCTGGGGCAAGGATCTGCCAGCCCATCAGGCAGCTCCGGCAGGCGCGATCGGCGCGCTCATTGCCATTCTTCCCGGGCCTTGGCCCAGAGCCATTGCAGGTACTGCTGGTGCGCTGGTGGCGCGGGCGGCGCGGCGGGCCAGATCGGCGGGCCCGCGTTGTCGAGGTCACGGCTGCTTTGGATTTCGCGCTCGAAGGTCTTTGGCGCTGCAAAAAACGCGGCGGCGTCAAACGTGCGCCCCGGCGACCCGCGGCTGTCGAGCCCGGCAAGCGCCGCAATGAACGCGCCCAGGGTGTCGCCCAGCACGCAGCCGGCGGCGCTGTCAGCGGGAAAGTGCAGGCCGGCGACCTCGCGGTTGACCGCGATGCGCCGCGCGGCATCGAACAGTCGCTCCTGGGTCGTGGCCACAGCGCCGCTCACTGGCGTTTGCCCGCCCGCGGCGAGCACCGACAGGATCCGCGCCACGACATGCGATTCGGTCGAGTGGCCGCTGGGCCAACTGTCGTGACCCGGGGTCAGGATGATCGGCTGGATCTGGCTCGTGTACTCCCACGGTCGCGGGCACATGAAGGCCTGCTTCAGGCTCAGGATCAGGGGCAGCGTGAAGTCCAGCGCGACGGCCAGGAATTCGGCCGTCCAGCGGTGCCGGTCTGGCCGCAAGCCGGCGATCGAACTCCACAACGCGTCGGGCGTGCCGATCTGGGTCAGGATCTCGGCGTAACGCTCGCCACGCTCGGCGGAGCGCTCGAGCACGGTCTTGAGCTGGGCCTTGAAGAGCGCGTAGTCGGGGCGTCTGAGCTCGACGATGACCGCGCCAGTGTCGCGCCAGGTGACCTTGGCGGCACCAGGCAGGCTGGCATCGATGGTCACTGCCTGCATCAACGCCGACGCAGCGACTCGACGGCGAACCCCCGACTCGTTGGCAAAAAATCGCGCCCTCGCGGTGTCGGCGTCGTGGGTCGGCGGCAGGCCGTCGTCAGGATGCCTGCCGACCTGGGCCGACGGTTCTCGAATCGCTGCCTTGTCGAGTGCCTCAGGGATCGGGCGCCCGAGGTCGTCACGCGGCACGTCGGCGAAACGCTGCCGCATCAAGGCCTCGGTGAGCAGCGAGTTGCCGCTGGCGCCGGAGTAGCTCAGGATGTCACCGGTGTGCCCCGTATGTCCGGTGTGCCCGGTATGGCCGGTGTGCCCGGTATGTCCGGTATGTCCGGTATGTCCGGTCAGGTACGCCATGCTCGACTCCTTGGGTTTGGTCAGCTAATCGGTGCGCCCGCCGCGACCAGGATCGCTGCGTTGTCGCGTGCAAAAGCGATGTCGCCGCCAGGAAAGCGGCGCCGGTAGTTGTCGACCGTGAAACCCGGCTCGACACACATCATCTCGGCGACCGTCTTTGCGGCGTCTTCGGGGCGGCCCAGGCGCCACTGCGCGATCGCCAGGGTGCGATGGGTTGATGTGTGCATGCGGTTGGCGCGCAGCGAGCTCGCCGACCAGTCGAGCGCCAGTTGGTCCTGCCCGGCGGCCAGCGCCGCCAGCGCGGCCAGCGACTCGAAGTAGTAGCGCGTCGGGCCCAGCGGCGCCAGGCGCAGCGCTTCGCGCGCCGGCGCCAGCGCCTCGGCACCACGGCCCTGCCAGGCGCGCAGGGTGCCGACGTAGAGCCAGGCCAGGGCTTCGTTCGGGTTGACGTCCAGCGCGGCGGCGTAGTCGCGCTCGGCTTCGACCAGATCCTTCATCAGGAAACCTCGCACCAGCCCGCGCATGGTCAGCGCCAGTGAGCTGGCGGCGTCGGCGTCGAGCGCACGGTGGGCATGGTCGATCGCGCGCCGGCCAGCCGCGAGCGGGTCGGCGCTCAGCCCCTGCACCGCGTACATCGCATGCCAGTGGGCCAGCCAGGCGCAGGGTTGCGGCAGCCGGTTGTGGCGCTCGGCCAGCGCTTCGAGCATCAGGCGCGCGCGCTCGAAGTCCTGCCGCGCCGAGCGGTGGATCAAGCCGATCGCCGCGACGAGCAGCTGGTGGCCGTGCAGGCTGGGCAGCGGCGCGGCACCGCTGCGGCGCAGTTCGTTGTCGACGATCGCTCGGCCGGTGCCGGCCACGATGTCGTCGACGATGGCGTCGCGACCGGCGAGCACGTCGCGCAGCAAGGCACGGCTGTCGCCAGCCCAGACCACCGACTCGCCGCGGCACTCCACCACCTGGGCCAGGACTTCGTAGCCCGCGCCGACAGGATGCACGCTGCCGGTGACCAAGTAGCGCGCGCCCAGCGCCTGGCCGATCTGCGCTGCACCTAGGCCGCGATCAGCCACCGCCGCGCACGACTGCCGCGCGATCACCGCCAGCTGCGGCGTGCGCGACAGCGACGAAGCCACCTGGTCGGCTAGCAGGTCGCCCAGGCTGCGTTCGTCGGCGCGCCCCGATGCCGCCTGGAAGGGCATTACGGCCACCCCCAGCAGCAGCGCTCTGGCGTCGGCAGGCGGCAGCTCGGCGGCACTGGGCAGACCCGCGCTGCGGGGTGCTTCGCTGATGTCGGCGCGGCGTGCCGGAGCCAGCGCAAAACAACGTTGCGGCTCGTCGATATGCTTGAGATAACAGTCGCCGAGGTCTTCGATCTCGGCGTCGATCTGGTCGGTGATCTCGTCGCGCACCGGCGCCGAGACCACCGTGCCACCCGGCCGCGCAAGCGCTGCCAGGCGGGCCGCCAGGTCCACACCCTGGCCAAAGACGTCGATCTCGTCGACCACCACGCCGTCAATGTTAACGCCGATGCGCAGCCACAGCGACTGCTCGACGGTACGCGCCTGGTTGAAGGACTGGATCAGTTCATGCAGCACAAACGCCGTCGCCACGGCGGCCGGCGCAGCGTCACAAACGAGCAGCATGCCGTCGCCGAGGTTCTTCACCATCCTCCCCCCACGTTTTGGCAGCACCTTGTCGCGCACCGCATGCACAAAGCCGCGCCAGCGTGCAATGACATCGGCTTCATAAGCCCGGATCAACCGCACCGACTCGACAACATCCACCACGATGATGGCCAGATAGGCCCGCTGGAGTTCGGGCCACGTTGTCTCGCCATCGTCAGGTGGTGTCATCGTGCATCGATTGTGTCTTCTCGGCATCCCCATTCTGTTGGATGCACCAGACGACAGGCGCGCTGGCCGCGCGGCGCGCGCTTCAGCTTATCGCGCCGGCCCCGACGCCGGCCTTGCCGGCGGCTCGAAGCGCTGGGTCGGCTTGGCCGCCGCCTCGTACATCGGCACCAAGCGCGGCAGGCGCTTCTGGATTTCGCTGATGCGGTCGGCGCTG
>JAYUSP010000079.1:0-2682 GCA_043755615.1 Betaproteobacteria bacterium | reverse complement strand
CGGGGCGCGGCGGGAGTGGATGGACAAAGCGTGGCGAAGTTTGCCGCGCGAGCGGAGGACTACCTGCAAGAACTGGAACAAGCCTTGAAGCAAGGCAGGTACCGGCCCGAGCCGGTCAAGCGCGTGGAGATTCCCAAAGGGCCGGGGCAAACCCGCCCGCTGGGCATCCCGGTGGTCAAAGACCGCATCGTGCAGACCGCGCTCAAACTGGTGATCGAGCCGATCTTCGAGAGAGAATTTCACGACAGCAGCTACGGATTCCGCCCCGGACGCTCGTGCCATGCCGCACTGCGGGAAGTTGACCGGCTCATCAAGGCAGGCCACACCCACGTGGTGGACGCCGACCTCAAGGGCTACTTCGACAGCATCCCGCACCAGCGACTGCTGGCGCGGGTGGAGGAAAGGATCAGTGACGGGCGTATCCTTGAACTGATCCAAGCGTACCTGAGCCAAGACATCGTTCGCGGCGTGGAACGCTGGACGCCGACCGGGGGCACGCCGCAAGGCGCGGTGATCAGCCCCCTGCTGGCCAACCTCTACCTGCACCCGCTCGACGGCCTGATGCACAGCAAGGGCTATCGGATGGTGCGCTACGCGGACGACTTCGTCGTCCTGTGCCAGACGGCCGAACAAGCGCAAGCCGCGCTGGCCGAAGTGCGAACCTGGGTAGAAGACAATGGCCTGACCCTGCACCCGGACAAGACCCACGTCGGGGATTGCCGGGAAGACGGGCAAGGCTTCGACTTCCTGGGCTATCGCTTCGAAGCTGGTCGGCGTTGGGTGCGCAAGAAAAGCCTGATGGCACTTCGGGACAAGGTGCGGAGCAAGACCGGACGCACCCGCGGGGTGAGCCTTACCTGCATCATCGAGGAACTCAACCCGATCCTGCGCGGCTGGTTTGCCTATTTCAAGCACGCGCAGCGGCTGGAGTTCAACAGGATCGACGGCTTCATTCGCCGCCGCCTGCGGGCTCTGCTGCGCAAGCAAGAGAAACGGCCGGGCCGTGGACAGTGTCTCGCGGATCATAAACGCTGGACTAATGCTTTCTTCGCTGAACAAGGGCTGTTCACCATGACCGCAGCCCGCGACTTGGCGAGCCAATCACGATGTTGAAACCACCAACTGGAGAGCCGTGTGCGGGAGAACCGCACGCACGGTTCGGAGGGAGGGGAGGATGCGAGTCCTTCCCTACCCCTATCAAACTTAGGCCTATGGCACGGCGTTGGCAAACGCCGCGATGTCATCGAGCACCGGCGCCAGCCCGCGCAGCGGCGCAGCCAGCGCAACCGCGATGCTGCGATGGTCGAGCGTCGCATACGAAATTTCCTTCACCACGCCGCCGGCGCCACGCAGCTTCGCGGCCAGCCGCGCGCTGTTGCCCGGCTTGACCACGGTGTCGTCCGGTGCGGTCAGCAACAACACCGGCGGCAGGCGCGTCCCCGCAGTGGGTGGAATGAAGTTGATCGGCTGGGTACCGGGCGGGGTGTCGGGAAAGCCGAACACCGCCTTGGTCACTTCGCCGGTGAGCGGGATGAAGTCGTAGGGGCCGGCCAGGCCGAACAGCCCCTTGATCGTGCCCGGCGCGACGCCCGCCGCGTTGAGATACGCAGGATCGAACGCGAGCATCGCCGCGTTGTACGCGCCGGCTGAATGCCCGCCGACGAAGATGCGCGCGGGGTCGCCGCCGTGCCCGGCGATGTTTGCGTGCACCCAGGCGAAGGCGCGCGCGCTGTCGTGCACGAAATCCGGAAACCGCACCTGCGGAAACAGGCGGTAGTCCGCGATCACGCTGACAAAGCCGCGGCTGGCGAAGGCCTCGCCGACGAATTGGTAGTCGGCTTTGGCGCCGCTGTTCCAGTTGCCGCCGTAGAAGTACAAAATCACCGGGGCGTTGCGGGGTTGCCTCGCCGGCACGTAGACATC
The DNA here is from genome assembly GCA_043755615.1 of Betaproteobacteria bacterium. Taxonomy (GTDB): domain Bacteria; phylum Pseudomonadota; class Gammaproteobacteria; order Burkholderiales; family Burkholderiaceae_C; genus Rubrivivax. The sequence goes on along the minus strand of JAYUSP010000079.1, from coordinate 759 downwards.
GAGGCGCTGGCGCTCCAGGTTGCCGTAGGCGATGTCGCGTTGCGCGCGATAGGTGTCCGCAGGCGTGAAGCTGTTGATCAGCGCCAGCGGCGAGCAGGCCGCGATCAGCCCGCCGACGGCCGCCAGCACACCGGCGACGACAAGCAGACTGGTAACGCGTGCGCGTTTGCTCATGCTGCCTGCTCTACGCGCCGCCGGGCGCCTATGGATGTGTCGCCCGATTCACGCGGCGCGGCCCTCGACGAGCGCGACCAGCGTTTCGGCAGCCTGCACGCATTGGGCCCGCGTCACGTCCAGGTGGGTCACCACGCGCAGGGTGCGCGCGGTGAACGCGAACACCAGCACGCCAAGCGCGCGCGCCTGCGCGACGATGGTCGCGGCGTCCGCCGCCTCGGGCGCAAGGGTGAAGACGATGATGTTGGTCTGCACGCTGGCGAGGTCGATCACGATGCGTTTCGACTGGGCCAGGCGGCCGGCGATCAGCTTGGCGTTCGCATGGTCTTCGGCCAGGCGTTCGACATGATGGTCGAGCGCGTGCAGGCCGGCGGCGGCGAAGATGCCGGTCTGGCGCATCGCGCCGCCGAACATGCGGCGGTAGCGGATCGCGCGTCCGATCACCTCGCGCGATCCGGCCAGCAGCGAGCCGCCCGGCGCGCCCAGGCCCTTGGACAGGCAGGTGGCGACCAGGTCGAAGGGCGCGGCCAGCTGCGCCGGCGCCAGGCCGCTGGCAACCGCCGCGTTCCACAGCCGGGCGCCGTC
>JAYUSP010000078.1:0-2685 GCA_043755615.1 Betaproteobacteria bacterium | reverse complement strand
TGCCGGCGCCACCGCCCTTGTTGTCGACAAACACCGTTTGCCCGAGCTGTTTGGTGAGTTCGTTGGCCACGGTGCGGGCAACGATTTCCGACGTGCCGCCAGGCGCAAAAGGTACGACAAAACGGATCGCCTGGCGCGGCCACGCGGTCTGCGCCGACGAGCCTGTCGGCATGGCCAGGGCGGTGCCGGCGAGGGTGGCGTGGCTGGCGCGGGCCAGGAACTTGCGGCGCGTGAAGGTCATGCTGTGATCGCTTTCTATCTCGTGGCAGGCGGGTTCAGAAGCTCGAGCCGGGCTGGCTCAGGAACTGCGCCTCTTCGGCGGTACTCGTGCGCCCAAGCAAGGCGTTGCGGTGCGGGAAGCGGCCGAAGCGCGCGACGATATCGTGGTGCGCTTGCGCCCACTTGAGCAGCTCGGCCAGCTCGGGGTGGTCTTGAGCGAGCTGGCCAAAGAGCCGCAGCGCTTGTTGCTGCATACCCAGATCTTCGGCATGTTCAAAAGGCAGGTAGCAGAACTGCCGCTGCACGCCTGAGTAGCCAACGTTCCACCCGAGTTGCACGATGTGCTGCGCACCGGCCAGCGCCCGTGCGTCGCCGGCGAACGCGCGCGCAGTGTCGCGAAAGCTGTTGCGCGTGAACTGGTCCAGAACGATCAGACGCGCCAGCGCCGGCAGGGGCGTGTCAACCCAGTCGTCGATGCCGCCCGCCAGGGCCTGCTCGATCAGCGCGCCGAAGCGCTCGAAGATCGTGCGGTCAAAGGCCGCGTCCTTGCGGAACCACTCAGGCCGCGTCTTGCCGGGTTCGTTGCCGAACCAGAATTCGAGCACCGCGTCGGGGCTGGGCAGAGGTGTCATCGTGTCGCCTCACCACGCGCCGGCGGCGCAGGAATGGCCGCGCGCCGGCCGAGCTGCTGCCACAGGAAGGCGTATTCGAGTGCAGCCAAGTCGGCACGCTGGCGGTTGTCGGCTGCGCCACCATGGCCGCCTTCGATATTTTCGTAGTACACGACCTCGTGGCCCTGCTCGATCATGCGTGCGGCCATCTTGCGCGCGTGGCCGGGGTGGACACGGTCGTCGCGGGTGCTGGTGGTGAACATCACGGTCGGCAGTTTGGTGCCCGGCCTGACGTTCTGGTAGGGGCTGTATTTGCCGATGCAGGCCCACTCTTCGGGCTTGTCGGGGTCGCCGTATTCGCCCATCCAGCTCGCGCCGGCGAGCAGCTTGTGGTAGCGCCGCATATCGAGCAGGGGCACCGCGCAGACCACCGCGCCAAACAGCTCCGGCCGCTGCAACATCACCGCGCCGACGAGCAGGCCGCCGTTGCTGCCGCCCGTGATGCCGAGATGGCGCGGGCTGGTGATGCGCTGCGCGATCAGGTCTTCGGCAACCGCCGCAAAGTCGTCGAAACTCTTCTGCCGGTTGGCCTTGAGCGCGGCCTGGTGCCAGGCCGGGCCGTATTCACCGCCGCCGCGGATATTGGCCACCACGAGCACCCCGCCGCGGCCGTACCAGGCGCTGCCAAATGCGGCCGAGTACCAGGGCTGCATGCTCTGCTCGAAGCCGCCATAGCCGTAGAGCAGGGTCGGGTTGTTGCCGTCGGCGACCGCGCCTTTGGGCCAGACCACGAAGTACGGCACGTGGGTGCCGTCCATTGATGTCGCGAAGCGCTGCTCGACCTTCAGCCCGGTGGCATCAAAAAAAGCCGGCCGGGATTTGAGCGGCTGGCGCGCATCGCTGCCGGTGCGCGCAAGCTGCAAGGATTCCGGCGTCAGGAAGTCGGTATAGCTGAGCAGATAACTTTCAGCGAGCGGGTCGACCTTCGGCGACGGCGTCTGCCGCGGTTCACGCAGTGGATCGTGCGGCGGATCGTGAAGCGCTTCGTACAGCGGATCGTGCAACGACTGCGCCCCCAGCGTGCCGGGGAACGGCGCCCGCACGTCGCGGCGCTGATAACCGCGGCCATCAAATCGTTGCTCCTGCAAGCGGCCGGCGACATTGTCGAGAACGGTCAGCAGCACGGTGCTGCGCGTCGTTGCGTACGCCGCCAGCGACTGGGTCGCGGTGGGTGTGAAGAGCGCCGTAAAGCGCGGCTTGCCGGCGATGAAGGCCTTGGCGTCAGCCGCCAGCAACGCGCCCTTGGGCCAGGTCCTGGCCGCCTTGCCGCTGCCCTGCACCCAGTCGCTGCGCAGCGAGACCAGCACCTGGTCGTACCAGAAAGCAATCCGCGCATCGGCGGGTTTTTGCAAGACTTTGAGCTTGCCGCCGCGCACGAGCAGCGCGTCTTCGGTGGTCCAGAAATCCGGCGATCGGCCGAAGACGGTGCGCTCGTGGCCGGGCGTGCGGTCGACCGTCACCCAGGCCGATACGTCCGACTCACGGGCTTCAAAAACCGTCACCGCAGCGGCCAGCGCTTGGCCGCGCTGCCAGCGTTTGATGACCCGCGGATAACCGGACTTGGTCAACGAGCCGGGGCCGAAGTCGCTGCCGATATAGACCGTGTCGCGGTCGATCCAGTCCACGCTGGTCTTGGCTTCGGCAACGTTGAAGGCAGCACCTTCGACGAAGCGTTTTTCGCGAGTGTCGAACTCGCGCACGACGTTGGCATCGGCGCCGCCGCGCGAGAGTTTGAGCAAGCAGCGTTCGTAGGCCGGGCCGAAACAGGTCGAGCCGCCCCAGACCCAGTTTTCAT
>JAYUSP010000077.1:0-2699 GCA_043755615.1 Betaproteobacteria bacterium | reverse complement strand
CGCGCTCGCGGCATTCGGTCATCAAGCCGAGCACGCCTTCGCGCAGCGCGATCGCGCCGCTGCGCACCAGCTCGGCGTAAAGCACGTTCTTGCGCGCGTGAACGGCGCGCGCCAGCCGGTCGCGCTCGTGCGCCAGGCTCGGCGCATCGGGCTGCACGGTCATGTCGTGCATCAAGCGCTCGCGCCCGCCGGTGATGCGCAGCAACTCGCCGTAGCGGCGTTCGTCCCAGCGCCAGGCCAGGCCTTCGGCTTCGAAGGCGAGATTGAAAGCGACGCGGTGGCCGTCGCGTTCGGTTTCGGCAAGCGTGCCGTCGACATCCCAGAACAAAGCCTTCATCGCGGGTCTCCGGCGAGAACAAAAGCCGCCACTTCGGACAGGGTTCGAAACAGCCGGTCGGGCCGCGCCTGCTCGATCGGAACGCCCGCGTTGTAGCCGTAGGGAACGGCCCAGGCGTGAACCCCGGCGTTGCGCGCGGCTTCGATGTCGGTGCTGGAGTCGCCGACATGTGCGGTGCGCTCCAGGCTGGCGCCGAGATGCGCCGCGACATGGCGCAACACACTTGCATGCGGCTTCTTCTCGGGCAGCGAATCGCCGCCGATCACGAGGTCGAACGCGGCGTCGAGCCCGGTCGCTTGCAACACCCGTTGGGTGTGGCGAAACTCTTTGTTGGTGACACACGCGAGCCGCACCCCACTCGCACGCAGTGTCGCCAGCGTCTCGAAGCAGCCCGCATACGGCACGGCAACGCTGCCGCTGGTGGCGGCGTAGTGGGCGTCCAGGCTTTCGAGAACCGCATCGGGCCGCACCCGCTGCGCGAGGCCGGGGTCGTCGACGTAGCAGTTGGCGAGCAGGCGCAACATCAGCTCGCGGGTGCCGGCGCCGATCAGGAGGGTGATCTCGGCCACCGGACGGCGTTTGATGGCGTGCGATTCGAGCGCCCGGTTGGCAGCCTCGGCGATCTCGGCGGCGGTGTCGACGAGGGTTCCGTCGAGGTCGAAGCTCACCAGGTCGCAGGCGGCGCGCGGCGCGGGCGTCATCGTCAGTTGCTCGAACGCACGAGCCGGCGTTCTTCGTCGCATTCGGCCTGCACCCGCAGCGCGATCGCCTCGGCGCCGAGCCCGAAGTGGCGGTACAGATCGGCGGCGGGTGCCGACTCGCCGAACCCGTCGATGCCGAACGCCGCGCAGCATCCGTACTGGCCCCACCAGCGGGTGACGCCGGCCTCGACGCCGATGCGCGGCAGCCCGCTGCCGAGCACGGACTCGCGGTAGGCCCGGTCCTGACGGTCGAAGACGGTGGTCGACGGCAGCGAGACGACGCGCACCGGCAGATTGCGCGCGTCCAGCAGTCGCTGCGCGGCGATTGCCAGCGCGACTTCGGAGCCGGTGGCGAGGATCACCGCCAGCGCGCCGGCGCGCTCGCTCAGCACATAGCCGCCGCGCCGGATGTCGAGCACCTGCTCGGGGCTGCGCGCTTGCGCCGGCAGGCTCTGGCGCGACAGCAGCAGGGCCGAAGGCCGGTTGCGGGCGAGCAGGGCCTGGGTCCACGCGACCGCGGTCTCGGCGGCGTCGCACGGCCGCCAGACCTCGAGGTTGGGGATCAGCCGCAGGCTCGCCGCGTGTTCGACCGGCTGGTGCGTCGGCCCGTCTTCGCCCAGGCCGATGCTGTCGTGGGTGAAGACATGGATGACACGCTGGCGCATCAGCGCGGCCATGCGGATCGCATTGCGGCTGTAGTCGGAAAACGTGAGGAAGGTGCCGCCGTAGGGGATGAAGCCGCCGTGCAAAGCGATGCCGTTCATGACGGCCGCCATGCCGAATTCGCGCACGCCGTAGTTGATGTGGCGGCCGCCTTTTTCGCCGCCGCGCACCGCGCCGCAACCTGCAAAGTCGGTCAGGTTGGAGCCGGTCAGGTCGGCGCTGCCGCCGATGAGTTCGGGTAGCCGGGGCGCGAGCATGGCCAGCACCTGCTGCGAGGCCTTGCGGGTGGCGACCGCCTCGCGCGACTGGCCGAACTCGACCAGCGTGGCGAGCAGCGTCTCCTCGAAGTCGCGCGGCAGATCGCCAGCGCTGCGGCGCTGGAACTCGGCGGCCAGCGCCGGATGGGCGGCGCGGTAGGCGGCAAAGCGCGCCTGCCACTGGGCTTCGCGGGTCGCCCCGAGGGCGCGCGCATCCCAGCGGGCGGCGATCTCGGGCGGGATCTCGAACGGCGCATGCGGCCACTCGATCGCAGCACGGGTGCGGTCGATCTCGGCGCCGCCGAGCGGCTCGCCATGCGCGCGCGGGCTGCCTTCGCGGCCCGGCGAGCCCTTGCCGATGGTGGTGCGGCAGACGATCAAGGTCGGCCGGTCTTCGCTGTCGCGTGCCTGCGCGATGGCCTGCCCGACCGCCACCACGTCGTGTCCGTCGAGCGGTCCGATCACGTTCCAGCCATAGGCGCGAAAGCGCGCCGGCGTGTCGTCGACGAACCAGCCGTCGACCCGGCCGTCGATCGAGATGCCGTTGTCGTCGTACAGCGCGATCAGCTTGCGCAGCTTCCACGCCGCGGCGAGCCCGCAGGCTTCATGACTGATCCCTTCCATCAGGCAGCCGTCGCCCAGGAAGACATAGCTGTGGTGGTCGACCACGGTGTGGCCGGGCCGGTTGAACTCGTCCGCGAGCAGCCGTTCGGCGAGCGCGAAGCCGACCGCGTTCGCCAG
>JAYUSP010000076.1:0-2711 GCA_043755615.1 Betaproteobacteria bacterium | reverse complement strand
GTGACGTCGAAGCCGAGCGCTTTCAAACGCTTCGCGGCCAGCCGCAACGGCGCCGCCTTGGCCAGTACGCCGGCGGGGGTGAACAGGGTCAACAAGGTCATCGTGGTGGTCGTGTTCGTCGGTCTTGCTGTCGGAGTCGTTGATGTTGTTGTTGTCGCTGAAGTTGTCGCTGAAGCCGTCGCTGAAGTTACCGAGGCTGCCATCATCACGGCAGTCTGCCGACTTCGGTGACCTCGCCGACGGGAATAGGCACACCATCGGCAGGATGGCGTTTGGCCGCCCGCCGTTGCGCGAAGAAGTCGCTCAGCAGCCGGCTCGCTGGCGCCGCCTGCAAACCCGATTCGACGCTCGTCTGGTGGTTCAACCGCGGATCGGCAAAAAGGTTGAGCATCGACCCCGCGGCGCCGGTTTTCGGGTCGTGCGCCGCGAAGACCACCCGCCGCACCCGCGCATGCATCAAGGCCATCGCACACATCGCGCAGGGCTCAAGCGTGACAAACACTTCGCAGTCGGGCAGGCGATAGTTCTCGAGCAGCTGCGCAGCGTGACGCAGCGCGACGATCTCGGCATGCGCCGTCGGGTCGTGGGTCGTGATCGGCCGGTTGTAGCCGGTGGCCACGATCTGCGGCACACCATCGACACGGCGCACGATCACCGCGCCGACCGGCACCTCGCCGACGAGCTGCGCATTCAGCGCCTGGTCCAGCGCCAGGCGCATCGCCCAGTCGTCGCTGGCGGCCCAGACTGTCGCAGCGGCCTCGCCGTCGATCGCGGTCGCGACGATTCTGGACCGACCCGATGCGGTCACCCGCCGGCCCGCGCTGCCGTGTTCGCACTCGACAGCGCACCCGACCGCGCACCCGACTGCGCGCCAGACTGCATCCAGGCCGCGCGGCGCAGAGCGCGCTTGTTTTGTGCATCGGCGCGGCGCTCGTTGATCCAGGCGGTCAAATCCACGATGCCCACGATGCCCACGATGCCCATGCCGCCCACGCTTCCCGTGAACTCGGCGACCAGGCCGATCGCCGCCTGCAAGTCGGCATGCAGTTCGGCGTCGGGCACCCGCTCGTACAAACGCCCGAAGCCGTCGCGCCGCCAATACCCGGTATCGACCAACCAGCGGCGCAGCTCGACATGGTCGGTATCGAGAAACGCCGCCGGCCCGGCCAGGCAGCCCTTCAGCGCCGTATTGACTTCGGGCTCGGTCATTGCCGCACCCAGCGGCAGTGCCTGCGCCGCGACCAACAGCGCCTGTGCACGTTCGGTGGGGCCGAGCAGACCCAGGCCGACACCGGTCTTGCAGACCAGCGCGGCAAACTGATCATGTGTTGACGGCATCGTGACTCCTTCGGTTGCGGCTGATGACGGCGAGACGGTCATTTTGCCTTGCCGGCCCCGCCCGTCAGCGGCCCAGCCGGCACCGGGCGGTGTACAGCCCCGACGCCTGTTTCGGATCATCGGCATCGGTGACCATGCAGACCATCAGGCCCGCACCCGAGACCTGCACGTCAACACCTTCGACCTTGAAGACTTCAGCCAACGACCGCTGCCAGACACGCCGGCCGTCGGCGTCGATGCAGCCGATCACCGAGCCGGTGCAGGCACCATCAGCGACGCTGTTGTCAGTATCTTCAGCGACTGCCGAATACAGCCAGCCACCACTGGGGAGTGCGGCGCCATCGGTAAACCCGAGCGGCACTCCGGCCAGCGAACCCAGCTCGTGATGGTGGATCTGGATCGGCCGCAACTCGGCATCACCGCCGTCGATGAGCCGCTGCACATCCTGGCGCCGGTAGCGCACGGCGGCATTGAGGCCGCCGTTGACGCCGCGGTTGAGCAGCAGCAACTCGTCGCCGGTCAACACCGCGCCTTCGATATTGATGGCGCCGAGCTCGGCACGCAGCGGCCGGTACAACGGGCCGAGGTCGATCGCCGTGGCCGCCGCCGCCGGGCGACCATCAGCGCGCAATGCGATCCACCAACCGCGTTCGCGGTTCGGCCGCGAGCCCGAGCCCAGGGCCAGCAGGCCGCTCGATGTGCCAGCCGCTTCGCCGCGCGTGGCGTCGGGCCACTGCAGCAGGCATTCCAGGTCGGGCTTGCGCTTCTTGCGAGCCTTCATGCCGTCGGGCAGATCGCCGGGTGCGATGCGGTGCAGTTCACCCGGCGCGCGCAGGCTGTCGAAGATGCCGAGGTGGTGTTCGTCATCGGCGACGACATAGACGCGGCCGCCGCTGCACACCAACCCGCTGGCGGCGCTCAGGTGCGCTTGCCCTCGGGGATGCTCACCGGCGTCGAGCCCGAGCCGGCGCAGCAAGCGCGGGCGGATTTTTTCAGCGGGTTTCACGTTGCACGTCGGCAGCAAAGTCCGCGGCCGGCGCGGCCGGCGTGGCCGGCGTGACAGACGTGACAGAAGTGGCGGAAGTGGCGGAAGTGGCAGGGGTGGAATTTGGCACCTGCGTCGCGCGCGACGCCGCCATCAGGCGCGGGTAGATCTGCTCGAAGTCGGCCGCGATCCGCGCCAGCGGCATGTCGTCGAAGCTGCCGCGTTGCAGCACGTACTCCATGTGTCGGTTGCCGGCGCGGTCAAACGGGTGGTAGAGCGAATCAGTCCTGCCGTCCCAGCCGAGCGGCAGCAGGCCGAAGCGGTCGCAGAGTTCGATATTGAAGGCCGGTGTGCATTTGACCCAGCCGCCGTCGATCCACATCTCGGT
>JAYUSP010000075.1:0-2712 GCA_043755615.1 Betaproteobacteria bacterium | reverse complement strand
CGGATAAAGCGATAGTGCCCCCAACACAAACACGATGAAGAGCAGCATGCAGACAGCGCTCGCGCGCTGCACCCACCAAGCCGCCAAGCCGGTGAACCCGAGTCTCACAGCAAGACCCCAGCCGCGAACAGTGCCACGGCCACGCCGCCCAGGTTGACGAACCAGGCGCTGCGACGCGCCCGGAGCAAGGGCGAGCCCACGTCGAAGTCGCTCAACAGATGGCGCATCCCCGCCAGCATGTGATGCGCAAGCGCCCAGACCACGAGCACCAATGCCGCCTTGATGGCCCCGTACCTGAGCCAGCCGGCGACCTCGGTGAACCCCTGCTCGTTCTGCAGCGAACGATCCAGCAGATAAACGCCGACGGGAACCCCCGCTGCGAGGAGGATGCCGCTCACCCGGTGCCCGATGGATGTCAGCGCGCCCACGGGCATCGAGATCTGTGTCAGGTTCAAGAAGACGGGCCGAGGTGAACGCGGCATGGGAATTCCTTTCGTCAAGCCGCCTTGAAGACGGCGCCATTCACGGCACGCCGGTCTGCCGGTCTGCCGGTCAAGGAAGGCGCTCGCCACGTATCATGGATCATCTCTTGCGCCTGTTGAGCGTTCCCTTGTTTATCACAGCCAGAACGCTCAATCCCTCACCCCGGCCCAGCCCCTCGCTTCGCTCTCCCAGGGGGAGAGGGTGAGAACGGCCGAACTCGCTGTCGCGAATTCGGGAAAGATCAATAAGACCCGTCAGAACGGTCACTGCGGCCAGCGTGCGGGAAGCTTGCGATCCACCTGCCACAGCGTCAGCCCCAAGCGCAGCAGCCAGATCACCAGAACCCCGGCCGCCACCCAGACCAGTGCCACGCCGAGGGTTTGCTGGTCGTCCAGGCGGTAGGCGTTGCAAACGCGCGTGGTCGAGTCCTGGTACAGCGTGCCCACCACCGCCAGCATCGGCAGCACATTGCCCAGGAAGAACGCCTGGAGCACGGTGCCGGCGCGCTGCCACGACAGCATCAACGCCGCGCCGCTCAAACCCAGCGCCAGCAACTTGACGCTCTCCACGCGCAGGTCCACCAGCGCCAGATCGAGCACGCGCGGCACCATCAGCAGCGCCATCGTGAGGGCGGCGACCAGCAGCCCGGCGATGCCCAGTTCGTTCCAGCGTTGCAGCCCCTGTTGCCAGCGCCGCGGCAGCGGCCCGACCAGCAGCGCGCCGGCCAGCAGCAGCGCCGGGTACTGCACCAGCATGTGGGTGGTCATGCTCGCCTCGGTGGCCCGCCTGACCGGCGGCAGCAGAACCATCGCGAGCAACAGCAGGCCCGCGAATCCGGCATATCCCAGGTATCCCGAACCGGGCCGCCAGAGGAGCCACAGTTTCGAGGGCAGCGGTTTGAAATTCACCGCAGCGCATCCGGCAGCGCGCGCTGCGCCAGCGCGCGTGCAAACGCCAGCGCGGTGGCGCCCTCGGTGTCGTCGAAGATTCGCACCAGGCGGCCGCTCTCGTCGACAACCAGCAAGGCCGCGTTGTGTTCGTAGCCGCCCAGCCCGTCGTCGATGACCACCACCTGCCACGCTTCGAGCAGGCGCCGCAACTGCCCGGCATCGGGCACCGTAGCGATCTGCCAAAGCGCAGGGTCGGCACGCCAGCGGCTGGCGTAGCGCCTCAACTGCTCGGCGTTGTCGTGCGCCGGGTCGAAGCTGATCGACAGCAACCGGATGCCGCCGTCGATGTGAGTGCGTGGGGCCGGCCCGGCGGGCGCTGCGATGGCTTGCTGGAGCTGCTGGAATTCGCTGCCCAGCGCCAGGCACACGCTCGCGCAGCGCGTATAGATGAAGCTGGCGATGGTGACGCGGCCGGGGTCGGCAAGCACGCGGTCCAGGCTCTGGCCGGTCAGTCCCGCGCCGAGCAGCGTCGCCGGCGGCGCGGCGACCGGCGCCTGCACGACCGCGCGCCGACGCGCGCCTTCGGCGGTCCAGACCTCGAAGCCCTCGGTCAGCCACGCGGCGCTGAGCCATCCCAGCACGGCGACGGCCGCACTCGTCAGCAGCGTGCGCAGCATCGCGCTACCGTGGCTTCCATCGCGGCCAAGCTCAGAGGCTGAAGGGCATTCACGGGCACGAAAGACCGGAGGACCTCTGAACCGAGTCGCCTTCGCTGCGCAATTTCACAGGCGCTTCGCTGCGGCGACTCAAGGCGGCTTGGCGCCCAGGGCCTTCAATTCGGCCTCGCCGGCAAACGGCTTGGCGCGCGGGCTCGCCTTGCGCTCCTGCGCGAACAGTTCGGCCGCGATCGGCGCCGCCTTGTTCGACCACTGCGATCGCACATGGCTGGCCAGTGCCGCCAGTTCGGCATCGCCGAGCTGTTTGAAGGCAGGCATATTGCCCTTGTAGGTGCTGCCGGCAACCGTCATCTCGCCGTCGACGCCGTGCAGCAGGATATTGGCGAGGACGCGCGCGTCGCCCAGCACCCATTCCGAGGCGTCGAGCGGCGGGAAGACACCGGGCAAGCCCTTGCCGCTCGCCTGGTGGCAGGCAACACATTGGGCCGCGAAGAGCTGCTTGCCGTCGGCCACGCCGGCCGGTTGGTTGGGATCGACGGCCGCGACGCGCAGATCGGCGAGCGTGCGGCGGTCGCCCAGCTCCGGCGCTCCCGGCGGGTCGGACAAGGCGATATAGCCGATGCCGAACAGCACCACCGAGACGGTCACGAGCGCGGCCACGA
>JAYUSP010000074.1:0-8033 GCA_043755615.1 Betaproteobacteria bacterium | reverse complement strand
GCCTGGCGCGCACAGGCGACGGCAGCGTCGTGCTCGGCGACCCGCGCAGCGCGCTGGCGTGGCTGGTCAACGAGCTGTCGTCGCTGGGCATCACGCTCGAAGCGGGCCAGTTCGTATCCACCGGCACCTGCATGGTGCCAATGGCGATCGCGCCGGGTGATCGGGCGCAGGCCGACTTCGGCGTGCTGGGCAACGTGGCGCTGGCGTTCGCTGACTGACATGACCCACCCCCAAAGCGGCTTCGCCGCTCCCCCTCAAGGGGGCCGCCGAAGCGCAGCTCGACGACGACGACGCCGCCGCCGTAGCAATTCACAAACACCAGCGCGGCCTTCATGGCCTTGGCGATGCGCGCGCTGCGCACGCAAGGCGAGCTGGTGTCAGGCGAACATCGCGAACGGCTCGAAGCGGCCACGCAGCAGCGCGGTGTCGTCCTTTGCAGCGAGCCAGCCTTGCGCCAGTGTCGCGTAGACGCGGCGAAAGTCGGTGGTATGGCGCAGGTTGTCGTCGGGGGTGCGCCCGTTCAGGCTGACCACCTCGCCGTACTGGCCGCCGCGCACCGGCTTGCCGGCGACGAACATCGGCCCGGCGGTGCCATGGTCGGTACCGAGGTTGGCGTTCTCGGGCACACGCCGGCCGAATTCGGAGAAGGCCATCAGCACCACATCGTCGGCGCGGCCGATGCGCTCCATGTCGCGCATGAAGCCGCTGATCGCGTCAGACACATAGCTCAGCAGCCGCTGGTGCAACTCGGCCTGGTGGACGTGGGTGTCGAACGCGTTGTTGCGATACGCGACGTAATACAGCCGCGCCGGCAGGCGGGCGTCGATCAGCGCAGCGACCTTCTGCAGATCCAGCGGCAGCAGGCCGTAGTCCACCGGCGTGCGGTAGCGCGCGCAGGCATCGCGCACGCGCTGTGAGGCGTCGCGCGCGCTCGCGGCCACATCGTGCAGGTAGCGGCGATTCGGGCTCACGTCGCCAGCCGGAGGCTGCACGCGATCGATCAGCCCGCGCTCTTCGAACAGCGCCTGGCGCACGAAACGCGCCGGGTCGTCGAACACCACCGGCACCTGCTTCGGGCTGTTCACCGCGAGCGATTGCGAGGACCCGATGTTGACGATGAGGCCCGGCACGGCATCGGGTCGCAGCGCATCGGCAAGGCGGCCGACCCAGCCGGTCTGTTCGCCGCTGTTGGGCGCTGCCGTGTGCCAATTGGCCATCGACGTGAAGTGCGAGAAGCTGGGCTGGTCGTAGCCGCAGCCGTGCACGATGGCCAGGCGGCCGTCCTTGTACAGCCGCTCGAGCCCGCCCAGGCCTGGATTCAGGCCGTGGCGATCGTCGAGCTTGCGCACGCGCTCGGGCCGGATCGCGAGGTTGGGCCGCAGTCGGTAATAGATGTCGTCGACATACGGCACCACGGTGTTGAGGCCGTCGTTGCCGCCCGACATTTCGAACACGACGAGGATGCGCTCGTTGCCCGCCGTGGCTCTTGCAGCGCGCCACGGCGCCAGGCCCAGTGGCAGCCCAAGCGGCAAGCCGAGGCCGGCAGCGAGCAGTGCCCGCCTCACCTTCTGTGCGGACGAGAAAGGCGCAGGGCCGTTGAACGGTTCGATCATGTGGGTCTCGTCATCCAAGCTGGTAGTCGGGGCTGCTGAGCATCAGGTGCAGCACCATGCGCAGCGCGTCTTCCATGTAGGTCTTCGCGCGCTCGATGCGCTCGGTGCCGAGCTGGGCGGTCAGAAATGCCGTCCACGCCGCGCGATCTTCGCTGCCCGGCGCCACGCTGAAGAAATGCCGCGCGAGCAGGTCGACCGCGTCAGCGCTGGTCGCCGCGCCGCCCGCCAGCACCAACGCGCTCAGGTCGACGCGCGCCAGCGTGCGCGGAATCGGCTTGATGACCTCGACCGCCTTCTGCCAGCCGCGGTAGCTGCCGTAGCGGGTGTTGAAGTCCTCCTCGCGATCAAGCGCACGGCTGGCCTGCGACATGCCCTCGCCGCCGCCGGTCATGCCCTCAGGCATCGTGGCAGCGCTGATGTCCAGCCCGCGCGAGATGCGTTCGTGCACTGCCCTTACCTCGGCACCGACGAGGATCATCGGGTAGCGGTCGTTGGCGGGTGCCATAAAGTCGGGGAACATCAGGTCGCGCACAAAATTGCCGCGCTCGAACAGCAGCCCCGGCGTGATCCATGCGCGGCCGTAGGCCCAGCCTGCCACCGTCGGCGGGCGCAGCAGGTGCTGGCCCAGCGAGCGCGTGGTTTCGTTGAAGTCGGGCAGGCCCGGCATCTGGGTCAGGCCGAGCTTGCGGTACGTCGAGACCACCAGCTCCACCGGGCTCTTGATCCGCGTGCCGACCGACGCCGCGCTGTAGAAGTCGCGCGACAGAAAGATCGTCTCGAGCAGCGGCGCGAGCTCGTAGCCGCTCTTGCGCAGCACCGCGCCAAGCCGGCGCGCGGTGGCCGGCGAGATCTCGTCGCGCACGAAGTAGCGGTACAGGCGTGAGGCGATGTAGTCGGCAGTGGCGGGCTGGGCCAGGATCAGATCGATCAACTGAACGCCGTCGAACCGGCCCTCGCGGCCGAACACGGTTTTGACGCCGTCGTCGTGCCGCTCTGCATGCACGCGAAAGCGCGTGCCCTCGAAGTTCCAGCCCGTGAAGGCGCGCGCCGACTCGCGGATGTCGCGCTCGCTGTACTGGCCGACGCCCATGGTGAACATCTCGAGGATTTCGCGCGCGAAGTTCTCGTTGGGTGCGCCTTTGACGTTCACGCCGGCATCCAGGAACGCCAGCATTGCCGGGTCCTGGGCCACCGCAATCATCAGGTCGCGGAAGTTGCCTAAGGCCAGGCGCTGGAACAGCTCAAGCTGCTGCAGCATCTTGCGGTGGTCGCGCACCTTGTCTTCGTGGGTCGCGAAGTGGCCGTGCCAGAACAGTGCCATCTTCTCGACCAGCGGCCGCTCGGTGACCAGCATGCGCTGGGCCCACCAGTAGGCGATGCGGTTGCACTCGAGCGCGCTCGCGCGCAGCCAGAAGAAGAACTTGTCGACCACCGGCTGCGCGCGTCGGTTGCCGGCCGGCTTGACCAGCACACCGATCGCCTCGCCGCGCTCCCTGGCGGCCTCGGTGGCCTGCGGGCGGCCTGCGGGGAACGGGTCGATGCCGGCATCCGGTATGCCCGAAGGCCCGAACGGCACGACCGCCGGATCGATCACTTGCTGTGACCGCACCAGTCGCGCCACCGCGGCGCGCAGCCCCAGCGCGCGCAAGCGCTCGACCTCCTCGGGCCGCGCCCCGAAGCCGGCGCGCTCGAGCAGGTGCGCGGCACGCGGCGCGTCCCACTGCGCCGCATCGATCGGCCGCAGGTCGTCAACCCACTCGGCCGGCGCCGAGGCGGCTAACGCACTGCCCCCTCCCGCCAGGCCGAGCGCGCAGCCCACGACCATGGCGCTGACGAAATTCTGGATGCTCTTGAGTTCCACTTGCCCTCCGAGACCGTTCAATCTTTAGACGACATTCGCGAAACATCCTGCCAAGGCAGCCGTGCTGGTTGACGGGCCGGCGCGTAGCCTGACGCGATCGATCACACGCCAACCGCCGCCCGCCGGCGGCAGCCTTGTGGCGGCTTCAGCCATGGAAGTGCACCAGCGTCTTGGTGGTGCTCATTTCTTCCAGCGCGAGCAGGCCCTTCTCGCGGCCGTGGCCGCTGCGCTTGGTGCCGCCGAAGGGCAGCTCCACACCGCCGCCAGCGCCGTAGCAATTCATGAACACCTGGCCGGCCTTGACCGCCTTGGCCACGCGTTGCAGGCGCCCGGCGTTTTCGGTCCACACCGCGGCGAGCAGCCCGTAGTCGGTGCCGTTGGCCAGGCCAACAGCGTCGGCCTCGTCGTCGAACGGCAGCGCGGCGAGCACGGGGCCGAACACCTCCTCGCGCGCCAGCGCGGCGTCGCGCGGCACCGGGCCGAAGAACGTCGGCTTGACGTAGTAGCCGGTCGGCGGCAGGCCGTCGGCCAGGCGCCCTTCAGCGATCACCGGGATGCCGGCGGCGCGCGCGCCGTCGATGTAGCGCTGCACGCGCTGCTGCTGCGCCGGGTTCATCACCGGGCCGCAGTCGAGGTCCATAACCGGCGTGCCGACGCGCACCTTGGCGAAGGCCTCGGCGACGCGAGCGACGAACGAATCGAAGGTCGAGCGCTGCACCAACAGCCGGCTGCCCGCAGTGCAGGTCTGGCCGGCGTTCTGGATGATCGCGCGCACGATGATCGGCACCGCGCGCTCCACGTCGACATCGTCGAAGACGATCTGCGGCGATTTGCCGCCGAGTTCGAGCGTGCACTTCACCGCGTTCCGCGCCGCTGCCTGCTGCACCAGGGTGCCGACCTCGTTGCTGCCGGTGAAGGAGATGAAGTCGATGCCGGGGTGCGCGGCGAGCGCGGCACCGGCCTCTTCGCCCAGGCCGGTGACGACGTTGAGCACGCCGTCGGGCAGGCCGCACGCGGCGGCGATCTCGGCAAAGCGCAGCGCCGACAGGCTGGTGTCCTCGGCCGGCTTGAGCACCGTCGCGTTGCCCATCGCCAGCGCCGGCGCCACCGAACGGCCGAGCATCTGCGCCGGGTAGTTCCACGGAATGATGTGCGCGGTGACGCCCAGCGGCTCGCGCAGCAGCGTGACCTGGTGGCCGTTCAGGAACGGGATCTGCTGGCCATGCACCTTGTCGGCCGCCGCGCCGTAGAACTCGAAATAGCGCGCCAGCACGGCGATATCGCTGCGCGCCGTGCTCATCGGCTTGCCGGTGTCGCGCGCTTCGAGCTGCGCCAGTTCCTCGGCATCGCCGAGCACGGCTTGGCCGATTTTCATCAACACGCGCCCGCGCTCAGTGGCGTTCATGCGGCCCCAGGGACCAGACAGCGCGGCGCGCGCGGCCTTCACCGCCGCATCGACCTCGACCGCGCCGCCGCGGGCGATGTGCTCGAACACCTCGCCGTCGGCCGGCGACTCCACCGGCAGATAACGCTCGTCATGCGCGGCGACCCATAGGCCCCCAATGAACATCTTTTTCACGTCGACAACTCCTTGCAGAAATGAGGAAAGGTTTCAGCGCGGCATCGTCTTCGCCACCGCGGGCCGCTCGCGCAGCGCGAGCGACATCGCGTCCAGCGCCGGCAGCGGCACCAACCACGCCGCCTCAGCGAAGCGAAAGCGCAGGTAGTCGATCGCCACCACGGCGGTGATCGCGTCCAGCGTCGGCGTGCCGGTCGTCCACAGCGGCGTACGCGCGGCAATGGCCTCCAGCCGCGCCATGCCCTCGGCCATCGTGCGGCGCCGGCGCAGGCCGACGGGTGTTTCGTCGAACAGCAACGGCGCCATCACCTTGCGGAGGATGATGGTGTGCACCGCCGCGTCGATCACGCCGAGCGCGATGCCGGCACGCGACATCACGCCCGCCGCGTCGCGCCCGATCAGGTCGGGCAAATCGGGATAGGCGGGCGCGGAGCGTGTGCGTTCGAGCCACTGCACGATGAGCAGGCTCTCGGCCAGCGGCGTGCCGTCGTCGAGGATCAGCGTGGGCACGCGCGTCGCCGCATTCGCATCGCGCAGCCGCACATCGTCGGCCCAGGGGTCGACGATCGTCGGCTCGATGTCGAGGCCCTTCTCGATCATCGCGATGCGCGCGATGCGCACGTAGGGCGAGGTGGTGTTGGCGAGCAGTTGCATGGTCATCGGCTTTCGGTGGCGGCTCAAGTGACCGCGCCGAGCTGCTTGAGCATGCCCAGGTTGTCGAGCAAAGCCCAATGTTCGATCAAGCGGCCGTCGCGGATCTGGAACAGGTCGAGCACGCCGATGTCGATCTTCCTGCCGGTGGCGGCCATGTCGCCGAACGCTCCCGTATGCGTGGCCTGCACGCGCAGCCGCACGAGCACCTTCTCGCCTTCGGCGACAAAGTCCTCCAGCGGCAGCTTCATGTCGGGGAACGCCGGCAGCAGCGCGTCGTGCAGTTGCAGCACGCCGGCCGGGCCGCGCACCTCGAAAGGCAGGCCGGGGTCGTGGCGCACGAAACCGGGCGCGATGTGCTGGTCCATCCAGCCCGCGTCGCGCTTGAGGAAAGCAGTGAAATAGTCGCGGCAGAGTTGTTTGTTCGATTCGAGGCTCATGTCGGCTCCTTGTTCTGCTCAGAGCGTGAGAGTTTTTCGGGCGTGCCCGAGCAGCGCGCCACAACGTACCTGATCAAGGCGCACAAGCACAGCCATAGCTCGGGCTATGGCGAGCATTTGCAACGACGAGCAGGGGTGTTGGGGCGTGATGAGCGGGCATGAACGAAAGACTCTCACGCTCTTAGGCCGCGACCACGTCGAAGCCCAGGCGCGGGAAGTGAATGTGCAGTTCGCCGGCCTGCGGGTCGCGGCGCAGGATCACGATTTCGGCGTCGCTCGCGGCGACCAGGTTGCCGCTCACCGGCACGCGCGCGTTGTCGTCGGGCGTCACGGTCACCGGGCATCCCGCGCGCAGACCGCCAGGGTCGCCGTTCGGGTCGAGGTGCGTCACCGGCGCGGGGGTGGCGGCACGGGCGACTTCAAAGGCCTCTTCGGGCGTCATCGGCGACGGCTGGCCGTGGCCGAAGGCGGTGATGCGCTCGTACCAGGCCGCGAGCGGCTGCAGGCCGAGCAGCGTGTCGACCCCGGGCGGGCAGTTCTTGCGCAGCAGGAAGGTGGTCTGCCAGCACGCCAGATCCGCCGCGCTCGGCGCATCGCCAAAGACGAAGCGCCGGCCGTCAGCGAACGCGGCCTTCAACCACGCGTACTGGGCCCGCAGGAATTGCACGTGCTGCTCGAACTGCGGCGCCATCGCAGCCTTGCCGATATCGATGCCGAGGTAACCCTCCTTGCGGTCCTTGATGAACTCGGGCGGGATGTGCTCGCCGATGTAATGCACCAGCACGCCGATCGTCGGAATCCACATCTGGCGCTCCCAGGCAAATGCCAGGCCTGTCGCGAGGCCTGTCGCGAGGCCTCTCGCAAGGCCATCGCTGTCGAGCGCAGGCGCAGGGTGCAGGCGGTCGAGCGTCGGCAGGATGAGGTTCGTGTCGCAATAAATGTCGGCACCGACTTGCAACACCGGCGCGCGGCGGTAGCCGCCGGTCAGTGGCGCCAGCAGCGGGCGCGGCGGCAGGCCAGGGATATCAACCGAGCGATAGGCCAAGCCCTTGAAGCCGAGCACGGTGCGCACCTTCTCGGAGAAGGTGGAGAAGGCGTAGTGGTGCAGGATGATGTCGCTCATGGCGGTGGCTCCTTATCGTGAGATAGGTTCAGTACATGATGTGGCCGCCATCGACGACGATGGTCTGGCCGGTGACGAAGCCCGCGAGGTCGGACAGCAGGTACAGCGCGGTGCCCACCAGGTCTTCGGGCCTTTGCTCACGCGAGATCGCGCGCGCCTTCAGAAAGCTTTGCTGCCACTCGACGGGGCGGTTCTTCGTCGCATCGGTGATCACGAAGCCCGGCGCGATGACATTGACGCGAACGCCGTTCGGGCCGCACTCCTTGGCCAGGCCCTTGGTCATTGCAAGCACCGCGCCCTTGGTCGCGACGTAGTGCAGATAGCCCGGCTGCCCGGCCACTGCGACCACCGAGGCGATATTGACGATGGCGCCGCTCTTGCGTTCGCGCATCGCCGGCATCACCGCCTTGCAGCATTGCCACACGCCTTTGACGTTGACGGCAAAGATGCGGTCCCATTGCGCCGGGTCGAGTTCCTCGAAGGGGGTCAGCCTGACCTCGCGGAAATAAGCGGCGTTGTTGATCAAGCCGTCGATGCGGCCGAAGCGGCGCAGTGCGGCATCGGCCATCGCGTGCACCGAGGCGTCGTCGGCGACATCGACGCGCAGCGCGAGCGCCTTGCCGCCGACGGCTTCGATCAGTGCCACTGTTTCATCGGCCGCATTCATGTCGGCAACGACGACGTTGGCACCTTGCGCCGCCGCGCCGACGGCGAAGGCCTGGCCGATGCCGGTGGCCGCGCCGGTGACGATGATGGTCTGTTGCTC
>JAYUSP010000073.1:0-8033 GCA_043755615.1 Betaproteobacteria bacterium | reverse complement strand
CCTGGACGGATGTCTTGCGCCTTGGAGCGACCATCCTCTGGGCGTCGCGGGTCAAGGACTGGCGCGCGCTCGAGCAGATCCCGGTCAGCGACTGGCTGCGCCGCTGGTCGGGTGAGCGCACCTTCCATCGTTTCTGGCTGCCGCTGCTGCGCTCCAAGCTCGGCGATGCCTACACCGACACTTCGGCGGCATTCATCTGGGCCACGATCCAGCGTCTGTACGCGGCGCGCCGATCGGGCATGAAGAAAGAAATGTTCGGCACCGTCGGTGGTGGTTATGCCCGTGTAATGCAACGCTTCGGCGAGCGCCTGCAAACCATCGGTGTGCAGACGATGCTGGGCGCGCCTGTCGCGCAGATCAACGCCGATAGCGGCCGGCTGCGCGTACTGCAGGCCGACGGCAACAGCCGCCTGTTCGACCATGTCGTCGTCACCGCCGCAGCGCCCGCAGCGGCGCGCATCTGCCCCGGCCTGACCGAGACCGAACTTGCCCGCCTGCGCGGCGTGCGCTACCTCGGCATCGTCTGCGCGTCGGTGCTGCTGCGGCGCCCGCTCGACGGTTTTTACGTCACCAACCTGCTCGACCCCGGTCTGCCCTTCACCGGCGTCATCGAGATGTCGGCGATGGCCCGGGCCGAACATTTTGGCGGCCGTGGCCTCGTCTACCTGCCGCGTTATGCCGCCCCTGACGACCCGGTCTTCGACCGCACCGATGCCGAGATCGAAACCGAGTTCATCGCCGGCCTGCGTCGTGTCTACCCACAAGTGCAGGCCGACGATGTACTCGCATTCAAAGTCTCGCGGGTGCGCCATGTGATGCCGCTGCCAACGATCAACTACTCAAAGCAGGTGCCGGCGATCGACACCTCGACCCCCGGTTTGCACCTCGTCAACTCCGCGCACATCGTCAACGGCACCCTCAACGTCAACGAAACCGTGCACCTCGCCGAGACCGCCGCGGCCCGCTTCTCGACCCTTCAATGACCATGAATCCCAAACCGTTGGCCAGCCTCTCGCTCGACCTCGACAACGAGTGGTCTTACCTCAAGACCCGCGCCGACCCGGCCTGGGAAACGATGCCGTCGTACCTGGACAAGGTGGTGCCGCGGGTGCTCGAGATCCTCAAGCGCCGCGCGCTGAAGATCACCTTCTTTGTCGTCGGGCAGGACGCCGAGCTCGACAAGAACCGCCGCGCGCTGCGCTCGATCGCCGATGCCGGCCACGAGATCGGCAACCATTCGCATCGCCACGAACCCTGGCTGCACCTGTATTCAGAAGCCGAACTCGAAGCCGAACTCGGCAACGCCGAAAAGCATATCGAAGCCGCCACCGGCGTGCGCCCGGATGTCTTTCGCGGCCCCGGCTTCAGTTTGTCGGAAACCACCCTGCGCGTGCTGCTGCGGCGTGGCTACCGCTACGACGCAAGCACCTTCCCGACCTTCCTGGGCCCGCTCGCCCGCGCCTACTATTTCATGACCGCCAAGCTGAGTGCCGAAGAGCGCGCCAAGCGGGCCAAGCTCTTTGGCTCGGTGCGCGACGGCCTGCGCCCGCTCAAGCCCTACCGCTGGCAACTCGGCAGCCAGACCCTGCTCGAGATCCCGGTGAGCACGATGCCGCTGCTGCGCATCCCGATCCACCTGAGCTACGTGATCTACCTGCATGTGCTGTCCCCATGGCTGGCGCGCCTGTATGTCGAGATCGCGCTGCGTATGTGCCGGCTGGCGCGCCTGGAGCCGTCGTTCCTGCTGCATCCGCTGGACTTTCTCGGCGCCGAGGATGTGCCTTCGCTGGCGTTTTTCCCCGGCATGGGCTTGCCGGCAGAAAGCAAGATCGCGTGTGCCGAACATGTGCTCGCGCGCTTGCAGGCACTGTTTGATGTGCGCAGCCTCGGCGACCACGCCGCGGCGATCGCCGCGCGGCCGAACCTGCCCCAAATCCGTGCGCAGTTTGAAACCTGAATCGGCGACGGCTGCGCCCGCGTGCGGTTCACCCGGCAGACTGGCCGCGCACGGCTGCGCTGATGCGGCGCAGGCCACCGCCTTCGCGGCCGAGCAGCGCCGCACCGATGAGCAGCACCGGCAGGTTGGTCAACGCATGTGCGGTGATCCCGGCTGCCGCTGCGGTCGAACGTTCGACACCGCAGATCTCGGCCAGCGTGATCAGATAAAAAGCATGAAAACCGCCGATCAACCCCGGGGTCGGAATCGACTCGCCGACGACCAAAAAGGCGATCAGCAGGAAGGTCACATGAAACGGCAGCTCGATGCCAAACGCCCCGTGCACGAGGTGATAGCCGAGCGCGGTGAGCAGCCACAGCAGCGCCGACTCCGCCGCTACCACGGCCCACAGTCGAGCGGGCGCACGCAGCACCGCCAGGCCGCCGGAAAAACCGCGCAGCAAGCCGGCGACGCGGCTGGACAGCCAGCGCGGCCCGATCGAGAACAGGCGCTCGATGCCAGCCGCGGTGCGGTCGGCGTTGTGGTGCAGCGCCATCAGCAGCAGCAGCAGGCCGAAGCCCACGCCGCCGGCGATGACACCACCGACGTTGAGCCATCGCATCCAGTCGCTGTCGGCGCTGCCGGCGGGTGCATAGCGCTCGATCAGCAGGTACAGCGCAAGCACGGCGAGCACGCTGATCAGGTCGACCAGGCGCTCGATGACGATGGTTGCAAACGCCGCGGTCGACGCCAGCGCGTGCCGGCGAGCGACCAGCCACGGCCGCAAGAATTCCCCCGACCGTGGGATCAGCAGGCTGGCGGCAAAACCGACCATCGTCGCCGAAAAGAGATCGCGCCGCGGCACCTTGCCGATTGGTGCCAGCAAGCGGCCCCAGCGCACCGCCCGCACGGCATAGGCCAACACAGTGACCAGCACCACGCCGGCCAGCGGCAGCACTTGCGCCCGCGCCAGCGTGGCGCCCAGGCTCGCGGTATCCACGCCGCGCAGAAACAATGCCATCAGCGCCACCGCCGCGAGCGCCCCGAGCAGCAGGCGAAAGCGCAGCGACTTCATCGTCAGCGGGCAACGGCGGGCGGGGTCATGCCGGCAGTATCGACGCGTGTGCGTGGCGCTGGAGCGATGCCAAGGCGCCCCGACACTGCGAACCAGCCCAAGCGGCAACAAACCACATGACGCCGTCGCACCCGACTGACATTGTGGCCAATCGCCGGCCCGAACAATGCCCGCTCTGCAGCGCCGCCAGCGGGCGCCAGTTTGAAGCGCATGGCCACTGGTTGCGCGACTGCGGCACCTGTGGCCATCGTTTTGCCGAGATCACGCCGAGCGCAGCGCATGCCGACGAGGTCTATGCCGACGCCTATTTCACCGGCGGCGGCGCCGGTTATGCCGACTACCTCAGCGAAGCCGCGCTGCTGCGCGCCCACGGCGCGCAGTACGCCAGGCTGCTGCAGCGCCACACCGCGCCCGGCCACATCCTCGACATCGGCGCAGCAGCGGGCCTGGTGATGAGCGGATTTGTCGATGCCGGCTGGCGCGGCGAAGGCCTGGAGCCCAACCCCGGCATGGCGGCGCTGGCGCGCGAGCGCTTTGGGCTCGATGTGCGCTGCGGCACTGCCGAAACACTCGGGCCCGGCGACGCTTTCGACGCGATCTCGATGATCCAGGTCGTGGCCCATTTCACCGACCCGCTGCTGGCTTTCGGCAACCTCGCCCGACGCACGCGGCCGGGCGGCTGGTGGCTGATCGAAACCTGGGACTACCGCAGCTGGACAGCACGCCTGAGCGGCCAGAGCTGGCACGAATACAGCCCGCCGAGCGTGTTGCACTGGTACACGCCAGAACGGCTGACGCGGCTGGCGGGCGACCATGGCTTCGCGCCCGTCGCCCGCGGGCGTCCGAAAAAACGCCTGCTCGGCGCGCATGCCAAATCACTGCTGCGCTACAAGCTCGGCAACAGCCGGCTGGCCCATGTCGCCGGCTGGGGCCTGAACGTCATTCCCGATGCAGCCGCGCTGCCCTACCCGGCCGAAGACCTGTTCTGGTTGCTGTTGCAGAAGAAGGGCTGACATCGGCGCGACGCCGCAGCGCTGCCGATCCGGCGCGCACCGGCGGAGATTCGATGCCTGCGGGTCGTGAGGGTCGTGACCGCGGTTCGCTACAGTAGCGCGCCCCGCCGTCATCCCCGGAAACACATCCATGCCCCGTTCCTCATCCGCTTCGCCCGGCCTGCTGTTGTGGCTCGGCCTGGCCGCCGTGATCATCCTCGCCGACCAGATCACCAAGACCCTGATCCTGGGCATGTTCCAGTTGGGCGATTCACGCCCGGTGACCGAATTTTTCAACCTCGTGCGGGTCCACAACACCGGCGCGGCGTTTTCATTTCTTGCCGGCGGCTCGGGCTGGCAGCGCTGGTTTTTTGTCGGCATCGGCGTGCTCGCGTCGGGCTTCATCGTCTGGATGCTGCGCAGCCACCCGACCCAAAAACTCTTCTGCTTCGCGGTGACGATGATCCTTGGCGGCGCCATCGGCAACGTCATCGACCGCCTGCTGCACGGTTATGTCGTCGACTTCCTGCAGTTCCGCTTTGCGCTGCTCGAGCCGGTTTTCAACGGCGGCTATTTCCCCAGTTTCAATGTCGCCGACAGCGCGATCACGCTCGGCGCAATCTGCCTGATCCTGGACGAGATCCTGCGCGTGCGGCGCGCGCGCTGAGGCCACGCATCACTGCGTCGCTGCACTGCGCCGCTTCACTGTGCCGCTTCACTGCGGCGGCCCGGCTTGCGGCGCGGCCGACAACACACAGGCGGCAGCGGCCAGGTCCTCGATCGCGGTGCCCACCGACTTGAACAGCGTCAGCTCCCTTGCGCTGCGCCGCAGCGGCGGCAGGCCGAGTTGCGCGTCACGCAGCAGCTCAGCAAGCTCGGCCAGCACATGCCCGCGTGTAATCAAACCCCGCGCCATCGTTTGTGTCAGTTCACCGGCTTCGGCCAGCGCGCCGGCATAGGTGTCGACGACGACCCGCGCACGCTGTACCGCGGCATCGTCGACCTCGCGCATCGTCGGCCTGAAGCCGCCGACCAGGTCGAGGTGGGTGCCGGGTGCGAGCCAGTCGCCACGCACGATCGGCTCGAGCGATGTCGTTGCGCAGGACACGATTTGCGCCGCCTGCACCGCCGTCTGCAAGTCGCCGGCCGCTTGCGCCGGCAGGCCTTCGGCGGCCAGCGTGGCAGCCAGTGCCTGCGCCGATTCGGCGCGGCGGCCCCAGATCAGCACGCGCGCCAGGCCCGGCCGCAACGCGGCATGCGCGCGCGCCATCCAGCCCGCCAGCCGCCCGCTGCCGACGATCAGCAGCGTGTGTGCATCCGCCAACGCCAGATGCCTGGCGGCCAGCGCCGACGTCGCCGCAGTGCGCCGCAGCGTCAGCGCTTCGCCGTCGAGCAGCGCCAGCGGCTCGCCGCTGCCGCGGTGGATCGCCAGCACGCTGGCCTGCACGGTCGGCTGAAACGTACGCGCCGCAGCCGGGATCACGGTAACGAGTTTGGTGATCAGCAGCTCGTCGTTCCAGGCCGGCATCAACAACAGCGTGTCCTCGGTCGACAGCGCATGCGCATGGCGCTGCGGCACCGTGGCCCCGGCAATGAAGGCGGCTTCGATCGCCGCCACCAGCCGCGGCCAGGGCAAGGCGGCGTGGACTTCGGCGCTTGAATAGACTCGCATGATGGTCAGCAGTGTAGGCAACACCGGTGGCAACAGCGTTGGCAAAAGCGCGGGCAACGCTGCCGGCAAGGTCGTGATCGTCGGTGGCGGCGTGATGGGCGCAGCGACGGCTTGTTTTCTGGCCCGCGACCATGGCGCGCAAGTCACGGTGATCGAGCGTGATCCGAGCTACGCGCGGGCATCGAGTGCGCTGTCAGCGAGCTCGATCCGGCAGCAGTTTTCGACGCCGGTGAATATCGCTTTGTCGCAATGGAGTCTGGCCTTCCTGCGCCGCGTCGGCAGCGAGCTCGGCGTGCTTGGCGACACGCCGCAGGTCGGCCTGGTCGAGCCGGGGTATCTGTACCTGGCTGGTGCTGCCGGCGCGAGCGCATTGCGGGCGGCCAACGTCGTGCAGCGCGCTGCCGGGGCCGACGTGGTGCTGCTCGATGCGTCGGCGTTGGAGCAGCGTTTTGGTTGGCTGGCCACCGGTGATGTCGAGCTCGCCAGCCTGGGATTGAGCGGCGAAGGCTGGTTCGACGGCCCGGCGCTGCATCTGGCTTTTCGCCGCAAGGCCATCGCCTGCGGTGCGATCTTCGTGCAGGCGGAAGGGCTAACGTTCGAACCCCGCGGCATGGCAGTCCGCACCTTGATCAACACCGATGGCCGCCGCTTCGACGGCGACCATTTCGTGCTCTGCGCCGGCGCGTGGACGGCGCCGCTGGCCGCGCAGCTCGGTGTCGCGCTGCCGGTGGCGCCGAAAAAACGCGATATCTTTGTCTTCGACTCGCCCGCCACCCTGCCCGGCTGCCCGCTGCTGATCGACACCAGCGGCGTCTGGTTCCGCCCCGAGGGGCGCGGCTTCATCTGCGGCGCGCCGCCGCGTGGCGCTTCGGCCACCGACCCGGCCACCCCCGACGGCCCCGACGGCCTTGTCGAGGAGCCGCTGGACCACATCGACCACGGTTTGTTCGACGACGTCATCTGGCCGGCGCTGGCCGCGCGTGTGCCGGCTTTCGAAGCACTGCGCCTGCGATCAGCCTGGGCGGGTTATTACGAGATGAATTCCTTCGACCACAACGGCCTGGCCGGCAGGCTGCCCGGCTGGTCGAATGTTTTCACGGCCTGCGGCTTTTCAGGCCATGGCATGCAGCAGGCGCCAGCGATCGGCAGCGCGCTGGCGGCGCTGGTGGCGGGCCGGCACAGCGCAGCACCGTCGATTGCTGCGCTGTCGCCACAGCGCCTGCTCGACGGCCGAGCGCTGCATGAATTTAATGTGATCGGTTGACCGCGGTCGGCGTTGGCGCCCGCCGGCACAGGCGCCGGCCCGCAGCGTTCACGGCATCAAGACCGTCGATCCCGTCGTCTTGCGCCCTTCCAGGTCGCGGTGCGCCTGCGCCGCTTCGGCGAGTGGGTAACGCTGGTCGATGCGGATCTTCACCGTGCCACTGGCAACGACGCCGAACAGATCGTCGGCCATCGCCTGCGTCGCCTCGCGCGTGGCGATATGCGTGAACAGGGTCTGCCGCGTGACATACAGCGATCCCTTGGCGCCCAGCGCCGCCGGCGCAAAGGGCGCCACCGGGCCCGAGGCGTTGCCGAAGCTGGCGAGCAGGCCAAAGGGCCGCAGGCAGTCCAGGCTCTTTTCGAAGGTGTCCTTGCCGATCGAGTCGTAGACCACCTTGACACCGCGGCCGCCAGTGATCGCCTTCACGCGGGCGACAAAGTCCTCGCTGGTGTAGTCGATCACAAAGGCCGCGCCATGTTCAAGCGCGAGCGCACATTTGGCCGCACTGCCAGCGGTGCCGATGAGCTGCAAGCCCAGCGCCTTGGCCCATTGGCAGGCGATCAGGCCGACACCGCCGGCGGCAGCGTGAAAGAGCACATGGTCGCCGGCCTGCAGGCCTTCGACCGGCAACGTGCGCTTGAGCAGGTATTGCGCGGTCAGGCCCTTGAGCATCATCGCCGCAGCGGTGTCGAAAGCGATGCCGTCAGGCAGCTTGACGACGTTTTTTGCCGGCATCACACGCAGCTCGCTGTAGCTGCCCGGCGGGTTGCTCGCATACGCGGCGCGGTCGCCGGCCGTCAAATGAGTCACACCGTCGCCGACGGCTTCGACGACACCGGCGCCTTCCATGCCCAGACCATGTGGCAGCTTCAGCGGATACAGGCCGGTGCGGTGGTAGACGTCGATGAAATTCAAGCCGCAGGCCTGGTGGCGGATGCGGATCTCGCCGGGGCCGGGGTCGCCGACGCTCACGTCGACGATCTGCATTTGCTCGGGGCCGCCGATGGCGGCAATCTGGATGGCGCGGGTCATGAAGTTCTCCGGGGCTGAAGGCAGGGCCAACCGATCGGGCGCGATCCGGGTGGACTGGGCTG
>JAYUSP010000072.1:0-2726 GCA_043755615.1 Betaproteobacteria bacterium | reverse complement strand
TCATGGACATGGCGGGGACTCCCGGCGGTCGGTGGGGCGGATGTTGGCGGCGGGGCCAGCGCTCAACGCTTGCCCGCAATGAGCACGTTGTGCAGGTCGCCGGCAAAAGCCCGGGTCTGGTCCATCACCGCCTTGTTGCGGCGCAGCAGCCAGTTGTAGCCCATCACCGCAGGCACCGCGACGGCCAGGCCGATGGCGGTCATGATCAGAGCCTCGCCGACCGGGCCGGCGACCTTGTCGATCGAAGCCTGGCCGCTGATGCCGATCTTGACGAGTGCGTTGTAGATGCCCCAGACAGTGCCGAAGAGGCCGACAAACGGTGCCGTGGAGCCGACCGTGGCGAGCACCGCCATGCCGTCCTGCAGGCGGTTGTTGACGTTGCCCACCGCGCGGTCGACCGACATGCTGATCCAGGTATGTTTGTCGATCGACTCGACCATCGTGCCTTCGTGGTGCTCGCTGGACTTGATGCCCTGCTCGGCGATGAAGCGGAACGCCGACCCCTGTTCGAGCGCGCCGACGCCAGCCGCCACCGAACCGGCTTTCCAGAATTTGTCGGCCGAGGTCTTGGCGCTTTTGAGCATGGTGCGCTGCTCGAAAAGCTTGGTGAAGATCACGTACCAACTGCCCAACGACATCAGGGTCAGGATGATCAGCGTGCCGTGGGCGACCGTGTCGCCCTGGGTCCACAGCGCCTTCAGGCCGTAGGGGTTGTCCACTGCCTCTTCGGTCACGGCACCGGCAATCGGCCCGGCAGCGGGTGCCGCCGCGGCCGGCGAGGCTGCGGCGCCAGGCGCAGATGCGGTTTGCGCCCAGGTGGGCAGCGGCACGGTGGCGGCGAGTGAGACTGCGGCAATCAGCGCAGCCGCAAACGACGCGCGCACAACGGTAGACAGGGACATGGGGCCTCCAGGGAATAGGGCGCTGATCGCGGCTGCGGGCGCCAGAAAGTTCAAAATCAGGTGGGGTGACAGGGGCAGCAAATGCTAATTGAGCTTCCAGACGTATTCGACATCGAAGCTGCCGCCAACGGCTTTGCCGTTTTCGTCGACGCCGGGCGTGAACTTGCAATCACTGAGCTTCTGTTGCGCGATGCGATCAAGCGCGCGGTGTTCGCGTGACGGCCCGGCCGATTTGACAACCTCGGCGCTGGCGAGCTTGCCCGTGGCGTCGACCGTGAAGCGGATCTTGGTCGTCCCGGTGGCCTCGGCGCGGACGGCTGCGGGCGGGTAGTCCTCGTCTTTCGGCGCGCACGCTGAGACGTTGCCGATCGCCGGCCGCGCGGCGATCCGCGGCGGCGCCGGTGGTGCGGCAGGCGCAGGTGGCGCCGCGACCACCGGCGGCGGCGCGATGCGCACCGGTGCTGGTGGCGGCACCACGGTGGTCGTCGTGATCGTGGGTGCCGGTGTCGGCGGCGGATTGACCACGACCTCGGGCGGCGGCACAAAACTCGGCGGTGGCGGCGCAAATTTCGGCGGCGGCGGCAAATTTTCAGGCGGCGGCGGTGGCGGCGGTTTGACCTCTTCGATGATCTTCGTCTCGATCGGCGCCTTGACGACTTCGATCATGCGCTGGGCCAGTCCGGACATCAGCGCCCAGCCCAGCAGCAGGTGCAGGACGATCACGATCCCCAAGCCCAGTACGTGCCGGCCGGGGTTGCGTTGCTGCGAGGCAAAATCCACTGGCTTCCTCCGGTCGCCCGGCGCCTGATTTGGCGCGGTCGAGTCGCTTGTGCTTGTGATGGACGCTGCCTTGTGGGCTGCGCTTTGTTCGGGCTTACCCGACGGCGGCGACTATAGCCCGCCGCCAGGCGGATGTTGCTCAGGGCGTCACCCTAGCCGGACGGATGAATATTCTGTAGTAAAACTACTTGACCAACGAAATCTACCAAGGCTTCTCCAGGAGCGCCTTGGTGGAAACGCGAGTTGCAGCGATGGTTGTGATCTGTAGGAAAACTAGTTGAACAACGTCCGGTCGCAAGCTTGATTGCCAGTATCCGGCATGCCTCAGGACAGGTCGACCAGTCGTCCAAGGCGCAGGTAGCGACGGCGTGCTGATGCGCAGCGGCGCGTTGGCCAGCGGCGCCAGGGGTGGCTTTGCAATTCCTGGGTGATCGACTTCGTAGTGGGCTGCGTGAGCGGCTGTGGCGCAGCCCCCGCGGCGGCCGGATACCGGACCATCGCCGACAACCGGCGCGCGATGCTGCCGCTCGATGTGGGGCCAATGTCGATGACCTTGCCGGCGTCGAAGTCGATGCGGCGCAGGCCGACCGCAAAAGCGCCGGGCAGCGCCAGCTCGGGGTGCATCGACCGCTGCGGCGGGTGCGACGGCCGGGGCCGTCAGGGCCAGCACCGCGCAGGCCGCGACGACGAAGCGACGGCGGACATGACGGGGGTGGTTAGGCATCAGCTGGCGGGCGCGGCGGCCCAAGGTGGTGAAGTGCTTTTGAGCAGGCGCGAGAGCATCAACATGCGCGCGACGTCGATGCCGAGCGCCGGGTCGTGCAGCGTGGTTTGGGTCCAGGGCATTTCGGTGCGCGGAGAATCGGCGATCGCGACGACGCGGCCGCTGACGCTGTAATCGCGGTCGGCGAATACCGGGCCGTTGAGGTACTGCCACTCGATGGCGCCAAACAAGCTGACAAAGTCGGTCGATGCCAGCGGCAGTTGCGCGCCAAAGGCCCGCATCGCATGCACCGCGGCCGACAGCGGCGCGACGCGGCCACC
>JAYUSP010000071.1:0-2732 GCA_043755615.1 Betaproteobacteria bacterium | reverse complement strand
GCACGTTGCGCATCTGCGATTCGGGCAGGCCGAGCACATCAACACCGTCACCGAGATCGACGCGGCCGGCGGTGACCACCCCGTTGTCGGGCAATAGGCGCATCAGCGCGAGCGCGGTCATGCTCTTGCCGCAGCCCGATTCGCCGACGAGCGCAAAAGTCTCGCCGCGACTGATCGACAGGCTCAGCGCATCGATCGCGCGCACGATGCCGGCATCGGCATCGAGTTCAACTTCGAGGTCGGTGATGCGCAGCATCTCAGGCGACCTTGCCGGTCGGCGTGGGCGTGCGGTCGGGCTTGCGGCCGAGCTTCGGCCGGAAGGCGCGCGAGCGCGGATCAAAGGCCGTCTGTACGCCGTCGGCAAACAAATTTGCCGCCAGCACCAGTGTGACCATGAAGCCGAAGGCCGCGGCAAACGACCACCAGACCAGCGGGTCGCGGCTCATCTCGTTGCGCGCCAAGTTGATCATGCCGCCGAAGCTGTTCATCGACGGGTCGACACCGACGCCGACATACGACAGCACCGCCTCGTAGAGGATCAGCGATGAAAATTCGAGCACGGTGACGATCAACATCAGGTGCGCGACGTTGGGGAAGATATGCCGCAGCATGATCCGCGCATCGCTGACACCAAAGGCCGTGGCGGCCTGCACATATTCCAGCTCGCGCAGCTTCATCGTCTCGCCGCGCAGCAGCCGGCACAGCCCCGCCCAGCCGGTGAGGCCGAGCACGGTACACAGCAAGAACAGCTTCAGGTCGGCACGTTCGGCACCGGTCTCGAAGAGATCCGGATTCTTGTCGAGGAAGACCTGCACCATCAGCACGCAGGCAGCGATGAGCAGCACGTTGGGCACCGACGACAATACCGTGTAGAGATACTGGATCAGCTCGTCGACCCAGCCCTTGAAATATCCCGCCATGATGCCCAGCACCACCGCCAGCGGCAGCGTCGCAATCGTCGCCAGCGCGCCGATCACAAACGCGGTGCGGATGCTCTTCAGCGACTGGTAGAGCACGTCGTTGCCGGTGAGGTCGGTGCCGAGCAGGTGATAGGGGCCGGAGAGTGCCGTCGAGACACCGACGACCACCGCCAGCATCCACAGCGTGATGATCGCGGCGCGCCAGGGCATGCTGCTTTCACCGCGGCGGATGCTGCGGGCGGTGACCACAAAGGGCTGCTTGCCGGACATCGCGATGGCGCCGATCAACAGCGTGCTTAGCAACACCGCGGCCAGCAAGCCCCCGAGCAAACCGCCGTTGGCGCGCGTTACCAGATCGGGCAGCCAGTCCTGGTCGGGGTCGCGCAGGTGCGCACCGCCAAACTTGAGCCGCGGTGCCACGCGCGTCAACTGGCCGTTGGCTTCGAGCGACTCCTTGGTGAAAGCCACAAACGACAGCGGCCGCGAGTAGGTCGCCTCGCGGGCATTCACGAGGTCCGCCATCAGCGCATCAAAGACGCTGCGCGTGCGGGTGTCGTAAGCCGGCTCGGGGTTGACCACTCCCGGCGCTGGCGGCAGCAGCGTGCGGAAGTGGATGCTGTCGAGCAGCGTCACCCCGAGGCACAGCACCAGGATGATCGACGAGCACATCGCGGCGGTGTCCTGAAACACCTTGCGCCAGCTTGCGGCAAGAGCCGGGCTGCGCAGCACGAATACGATGTAACCGATCAAGGCGGCCACCAGCAGCCACATCGCGGCGTCAGTCCAGAGCCAGACAAATTTGGGCATGTCTTGCTCTCTGGCTGCTCAGGCGAGCCGCACCCGCGGGTCGGCCCAGGTGTAGGCCACATCGATCATCACGAAGGTCGCGATGTAGAGCAGCGAACTCAAGAAGACCATCGTGCGCACGATCGCAAAATCCTGCTTGCTGATGGCTTCGATGACATAAGCGCCCAAGCCCGGCAGGCCGAAGAAACTCTCGAACACCAGGCTGCCGAGAAAGACATAGGGCAGATAGCTGCCGGCGCTCGTGATGATCGGAATCAGCGCGTTGCGCAGCACATGCCGGCGCAAGACGGTCATCTCGCCAAGGCCCTTGGCACGCGCTGTGCGCACGTAGTCCTTGGCCGATTCTTCGAGAAACATCGCGCGGTACAGGCGTGCTTCGCCGCCCAGGCGTGAGAGCAGGTTCAGCCCGATCGGCAGCACCAGAAATTTGAGCAGATCCCAGCCACCGGCATAACCCGAGATCGGCGCGAGATTGAGCACGCGCGAGAACAGCACCTGGCCGACAATGATGTAGAACAGGCTCGAGATCGACAACATCACGACGCACAACACGACGCCCCAGAAGTCCAGCCGCGTGTGGCGAAACATCACCAGCAGCAGCGCAAAGGCGACGCTGGCAAAGACCTGCAAGACAAACAGCGGCAGCGCAAATTGCAGGCTGACCCACATCCGGGTGCTGACCTCGTGGCCGATATCGCCGGCGCTTTCACCATCGGCGCGGCCGAAGTCCAGCGCAAACAGCGATACCGATCGCTCCCAGAAAATCGTCTCTGTCACCTGCTTGGCGCCCTGCTCCTTGGCGTTCAGATACATCGGCTTGTCGTAGCCGCGTTCTGACTTCCACTTCTCGATCGCTTCTTGCGTGACACGCTTGCCGCCCAGGTTGAGGCGCGCCATGTCGTCGGGCGTATTGACAGTGAAAAAGAGGATGAAGGTCGCCAGGTTGACGCCGAGCAAAATCAGCGCGGCGTAGACGATGCGGCGGGCGAGGAAGTTCAGCATCGG
>JAYUSP010000070.1:0-8091 GCA_043755615.1 Betaproteobacteria bacterium | reverse complement strand
ACGATCAGCGGCGGCGCCGTCGTCGGCAACGTGCTCAGCGCCGTCACCTCCGCGATCACCGACCTGGACGGCCTGGGAGCATTTGCCTACCAATGGACGCGCGACGGCAGCCCCATCGCCGACGCGCAGGCGGCCAGCTACACCCTCGTCATCGCCGACGTCAACGCGCTGATCCGCGTCGTGGTCGGCTACACCGATGCCCGCGGCACGCCCGAGTCGCTGACCAGCGCGCCGACGGCGCCCGTCAGCGGCTCCAACAGCCCGGCGCAGGGCAGCCCGACGATCAGCGGTGTGGTCACCGAAGACCAGACGTTGACGGCCGACACCAGCGGCATCACCGATGCCAACGGCCTGGGCGCATTTTTTTACCAGTGGACGCGCAGTGGCATCGACCTTGCTGGCGCCACATCGTCGAGCTACACCCTTGGTGATGTCGATGTAGGCCAGCCGGTCGCCGTAAGGGTGAGCTTCACCGACCTGGCCGGCTACCAGGAGACGCTGACGAGTGCAGCCACCTCCAACGTCGCGAATGTCAATGACCCACCCAGTGGTGCGGTGACGATCAGCGGCACCAGCACCGAAAACCAGCTGCTGACAGCACAAACCAACACGATCACCGACGCCGACGGCCTGGGGGCTTTCAGCTACCAGTGGACGCGCAACGGCGCCGATATCACCAGCGCCACCACATCGACCTTCACGCTCGGCGATGCCGACGTGGGCAGCTTGATCCGCCTGCGGGTGAACTTCACCGACCTGCGCGGCACGGCAGAGTCGCTGACCAGCGCGCCGACAGCGGCAGTGGGCAACGTCAACGACGCCCCCACCGGTGCGCTGACGATCAGCGACACCACCCCGACCATCGGCCAGACCTTGACCGTGGCGTCCACCGTCGCCGATGCCGATGGCCTGGGTGTCTTCAACCACCGCTGGCAGTCGTCGACCAACGGCACCACCTGGGTCAATGTCACCGACATCGGCAGCAGCTCGCTGGTCGTCAACGCGGCGCTGGGTGGCCTGCGCCTGCGCACGCTGGTGACCTACACCGACGGCCAAGGCACGCCGGAGACCGTGACCAGCGCCGCCACCACCGCGGTGCCGGCGGGCAGCTTCAACGTCATCAACGGCACCACCGGCGCCAACAATCTGGTGGGCACCGGCAGCGCCGACCGCATCAACGCGCTGGCCGGCGCGGATACGCTGGACGGTGGCGGCGGCAACGATCTGCTGGTCGGCAGCACCGGCGATGACACGTATGTCATGGCCCAGGCTGCCGACGGCATCCTTGAGCTGGCCGGCGAAGGAACGGACACGGTCAACGCCTCGATCAACTACACCCTCGGCGCCAACCTCGAAGCGCTGCGTCTGACCGGCAGCAGCAACCTCAACGCCACCGGCAATGACCTCGCCAACACTCTGACCGGCAACACCGGTGCGAATGCGCTGTCAGGCTACGCGGGCAACGACACGCTGGTCGGCGGCGGCGGGCGCGACTCCCTTTCCGGCGGGGCCGGTGCGGACACCTTGCGCTATCTGGCGACCACCGATTCGGCCGTCGGCAGCACCGTGCGCGACATCATTGCCGACTTCGTCAGCGGCAGCGACCGCATCGACCTGACCGCGATCGATGCCAATACCGGCGCGGTGAACAACCAGGCCTTCGCGCTGATCGGCCAGACCAGCACCTTCAGCGCCGCCGGCCAGCTCGCCTACCACTTTGAGACCATCAACGGCGTGGAATACACGGTCGTCGAGGGCAACGTCGACGCCAACCTCGCGGCAGATTTCCAGATCGCACTGATCGGCCACTACGACTTTCCGATCGGCACACCGGACATCGTGCCTTGACGGCAGGGGGATGACGCGACACGGCGACACCGGCAAATACCGGCAGTGCTGACCATGCCAGTTGGCCATGAAGGTGCGGGCAACGGTAGGGCCGGCCCCCACCCACACGCCGCTGCCGCCCTCTATGCGCCGGCTTCTGGCCTCGGCCCGCTGCCGGCAAGCGCGTCGCGCACCGCAGCGACCTGCCGGCGCGATACCGGCAGCCATTCGTCGAGCGGCGCAACACGCACCGCCCAGCCTTCGTCAGCACCTTCGCCACTGCGCCGTTGCAGCTCGCGCACCGCGTGGCGGGCGACCAGCGCATTGCGGTGGATGCGGATGAATGCGGCACCGAACGCGGCCAGCCGCGGCTCGAGTTCGGCCAGCGAATCGTCGAGCACATGACTGCGTTGCGCGGTGCGCAGCGTGACGTACTTCAGCTCAGCCTTGAGCACCAGCACATCGGCCACCGGAATGCGCAGCACACGCTTGCGGTCGTTGACCACCAGCACCGGCACATCGTCCAACTCGGCCGGCAAGGCTGCGGCCGCAGCGAGCAGCGGCGCGCGGCGCTGCGCGACCCGCTGCAGAGCCGCAGCGAGGCGGTCGCGCAGCACCGGTTTGGTCAGGTAGTCGACCGCGTCGAGCTCGAAGGCGCGCAGCGCGTGGCTGCCATGCGCGGTGACGAATACGACCGCCGGCGGATGTGGCAGCAGGCGAATCGCGCCGGCAAGCTGCAGACCGTCCTTGCCCGGCATGCGGATATCGAGCAGCACGACATCGAAGTCCTGCCCGCGCAGCAGGTCCATCGCTGCATGGGCATCGGCGGCTTCGGCAATCACCTCCGCGCGTGGGTCGGCGCAGGCGTGCACCAGCGAGCGCAGGCGCAAACGCGCGAGCATTTCGTCGTCGACGATCAGCACCCGCAGCGGCGGCATGGACTCCGGTGGCTGAACCGCTGGCGGCGGTGCTTCAGATGCCGTCACAACGGGATCACGATGCGCGCGTTGAACAAACCGTCGTCGCCTTTCCAGGCATCGCACTGCGCGCCGACATCGTGCAGCAAACGCATGCGCTCGCGCACATTGGCCATCGCCATGCCGGCGCCCGGGCGCGACGCTTCGAGCGGCACCGTATTGCGCACCAGCAGCACTGCGTGGCCACGCCGGCGCACCGCCTGGATCCAGACCCGGCCGCCGTCAAGCGAAGGCTCGACGCCATGGCGCACCGCGTTTTCAACCAGCGGCTGCAAGACCAGCGGCGGCACGCGTGCCGCGCCAGCGGCAGCGTCGATTTCCCATTCGACCTGCAGCCGGTCGCCATAACGCACCTGCTCGATATCGAGGTAGCGCCGGGCCAGGCCGATCTCTTCGGCCAGCGACACCGACGCCGCCGAATCGGCCAGCGCTTCGCGAAACAGCGCGCTCAGGTCTTCGAGCACCCGCTCGGCACGATCAGGGTCCACACGCACCAGCGCGAGCGCCGTATTGAGCGCATTGAACAAAAAATGCGGCCGGATG
The DNA here is from genome assembly GCA_043755615.1 of Betaproteobacteria bacterium. Lineage (GTDB taxonomy): Bacteria > Pseudomonadota > Gammaproteobacteria > Burkholderiales > Burkholderiaceae_C > Rubrivivax. The sequence continues at coordinate 4,744 of JAYUSP010000070.1, read as the reverse complement.
CGAGACTGCAATTCGGCCAGCCGCGCGCTCGCGTCCGCTGGCCGCCACAGGCGCGATCGCAGTTCCAGCCAGGCCGCAAACAGCGCCGCGATCGCAGCACCCGCCAATGCCAGCCCGGCAACCTGCGTCGGCGCGGGCGGCGCCAGCAACTCGGCCCACCACAGCGGCGCTGCGCCCAGGCACGCATAGGCCGCGCCGAGCGCCACCGCCACCGCCACCCGCGGGCCGGCCGACCAACGTGGCGCGGCAAACTGCAAGGCACAAACCGAGACCAGCCAGAGCAGCGTCGCTGCCAGCGCGGCAAAGCCGGCCGCCGCCTGCACGCGCACCCAGGCTGGTGGTTCGGCGACCAATAAAGTGCCGATCGCGGCGATCGCCTGCACCAGCAGCACCGCACGCAGCGCGACGCCGGCGTGGCAGACATCAAATGCCGCCGGCCGGCGCGCACCTGGGCTCGCGCCATCGGCAGCGCCATCGAATCGTGTGTCGAAACGGGTATTGCCAAACTGCGTCGACATCCCTTCGGCCGGGCGCACACTTTCTGGCCACAGGCTGGCGGCGCGGCTTTCGGGCACGAAGTCAGGATCGAGCGGGTCGGGTTGTGTTGTGGCTTTGTTCATCACGGGTGACGCAGCCTCGGATAATACGAAGCTTTCGCCGCACTGCGGCACGCACTGCGGCACGCACTGCGGCACGCGCTGCCGCACGCACTGACACACGCACTGACACACGCACCGACACCCGCGCTGCATATGCGCCCACACAATTCACCAACGACTGCCACCGATGGCCAAGCCTGCCGCACCTTCCAGCGACCTACCGCACAGCGCCCCGGGCGACCACGCCAACAACCCGCTCGACCGCAAGGCCCAAGCCTGGTCGGCGCTGTTCTCAGAGCCAATGAGCGAGCTCGTGCAGCGCTACACCTCGAGCGTGAGCTTCGACCGCCGCCTGTGGCGCGCCGATATCGCCGGCAGCCTGGCGCATGCGCGCATGCTCTGCGCGGTCGGCGTCATCGCGGCACAAGACCTGGCCGACATTCAACGCGGCCTGGCGCAGGTCACCGCCGAGATCGAAGCCGGCGCCTTTGAGTGGAAGCTCGAACTTGAGGACGTGCACCTGAATATCGAAGCGCGGCTGACGCAGCTGGTGGGTGACGCCGGCAAGCGCCTGCACACCGGCCGCTCGCGCAACGACCAGGTCGCCACCGACGTACGCCTGTGGCTGCGCAGCGAGATCGATGCGCTGGCGCCCTTGCTCACGCAAATGCAGCGTGCGCTGGTCGATGTCGCAGCGAAACACGTCGACACCGTGATGCCCGGTTTCACACACCTGCAAGTCGCGCAGCCGGTGAGTTTTGCGCACCACCTGCTGGCCTATGTCGAGATGTTCAAACGTGATGTCGATCGGCTCGCCGACGTGCGCAAACGCGTCAACCAACTGCCGCTCGGCGCCGCGGCATTGGCCGGCACGAGCTACCCGCTCGACCGATTGATGGTCGCCGCAGAACTCGGCTTCGACGGCCTCTGCGAAAACAGTCTCGACGCCGTGAGCGACCGCGATTTCGCACTCGAATTTGCGGCCTTTGCGTCGATCTGCATGGTGCATGTCTCGCGCCTGGCCGAAGAGATCGTGCTCTGGATGAGCCCGAGCTGGGGCTTCATCGATCTCGCCGACCGCTACTGCACCGGCTCATCGATCATGCCGCAGAAGCGCAACCCCGATGTCGCCGAACTCGCGCGTGGCAAGAGCGGGCGGGTCATCGGCCACCTGATGGCGCTGCTGACCCTAATGAAAGGCCAGCCGATGACCTACAACAAGGACAACCAGGAAGACAAGGAGCCGCTCTTCGACACCGTCGATACGCTGCGCGATACGCTGCGCATCATGGCCGAGATGGTCGGTGGCCCCCTCGACCCGGGCACCGGGGCGAGGTCTGGTGGCATGCGCGTCAAGGTGGAGGCGATGGAGCGCGCCGCGCTGCGTGGTTATGCGACAGCGACCGACCTCGCCGACTATCTTGTAAAGCGCGGCGCGGCGTTCAGAGACGCGCATGAGGCGGTCGCGCATGCGGTCAAGGTCGCAATGGGCCAAGGGCTGGATTTGTCTGAACTGCCCCTGGCCACGCTGCAAGGTTTCCACCCCGCAATCGGCGACGATGTCTTTGCCGTGCTCACGCTGCAAGGGTCGATGAACTCACGCACCACCGTCGGCGGCACCGCGCCGACGCAGGTGCGGGCGCAGATCGAGCGGCATCGGGCGCGGCTGGGGTGACGCTGCGGCCGCGCTGGCCGCGAGCACTCGGGTTCGGTGGTGTGGCAATCCCCGCACACCATCCGCGCAGATTTGTCCTCCCCAACCCCGCACTTGCGCTACCTGCGCCAGCGCCCGCAGACTGCGGCGCTCTCGGGGAGAGAAGACAATGACAAGACGATCGGCGGCGGACGGCTTTCACAATCGGCTGCGCGCGCCGTTCGCGCTGGCCCTGCTCATTTCGTTGGGCGCCGGATCAGCTGCTCAAACTGCCGTCACCATCAATCCGCCCAACCTGGGCGGTGCCGTTGCCGGCCGCGTCGCCGGTGCGCCGAGCGTCACGCACACAGGTGGTTCTCGCTACTCGATACCCATCGCGGTGCCGCCGGGAACGGCGGGCCTGGCACCCGGCGTTTCGCTGGAGTATTCCAGCCAGTCTGGTGTCGGCGAACTCGGCTATGGGTGGCGCATTGGCGGGCTGTCCTTCGTCACGCGCTGCGCGCGAACGATTGTCGATGACGGCCTGTCTGATCCCGTCCGCCTTTCGGCTTCGGATTCCTTTTGCCTCGATGGGCAGCGACTGAAGTTCATCGTCGGCAGCGGCACCCACGGCGCCACCGCGGAGTACCGGACCAAGAGCGACATCTTCAGCCAAATCGTCAGCGCCGGCACCAACACCGCCAAAGGCCCGGATAAGTTCACCGTCAAAACAAGGGCCGGCCTGATCCTGACCTACGGCAACACCGCAGACGCCACGATCGAAGCCCAGGGCAAGACCACGGTGATGGTCTGGGCCCTGGCCAAGGCGGAGGACCGCCGTGGCAACTTCCTCGAAATCGCCTATACCGAGACCAATGTGAGCGGGGAGTTCTACCCAAGCCAGATTCGCTATACCGGCAATACCGTCCAGGGGCTCGTGCCTTACAACGCGGTCAACTTCAACTACGAGAACCGACCAAGCGCCGATGTGGTCAAGGGCTATATCGCCGGCAGCCTGGTCACACGAAACAAACGTCTGCTCGCGATCCAGACACGCATCAATACGGCGGCGGATGGCAGTGCCGGCACACTTGTGCGCGACTACCGCATCGCATACGCCGCGAACGCGAGCAACGGGCGATCGCTTGTGAGCAGCGTGATGGACTGCGACGCCTCCGCCTGCTTGCCCGCCACGACCTTTGGATGGAGCCAGCGCGACCCAGCCGCCAATACCTTGCAGGCGGCGGGCAGCGGCACCTGGGGCACGATGGCAGTCACGTTTGACACCGGCACGAACCCGCCGCCTCTGGACAAGCAGACCCAGGTCAACAACGCGGTGCACGTCATCGACGTCGATGGTGATGGCCGCGCCGATCTGGTCTACAACCAAGGCGTCAGCGCCAACTGGAATGTGTGCCGGTCCACCGGGACCGGATTCAGTTGCGCGACCTGGGCGGGGCCACAGGTTGCCTCCAAGGACGTGCTGCCGGGCGATTTTGATGGCGACGGCAAAACCGACTTTCTCGTTCCGCCCATGAACACCGGCTTCACCCTGGGCGACTGGCAACGCTGCCGCTCCACCGGCACGGCGTTTGATTGCCAGACCTTCTCGGCGCCAGCCTATGCGCGGGTCGCGGCCAATTACATGGCCGGCGACTTCAACGCCGATGGGCGCGACGACCTGGTGGTGCTCGGCCCAGCGCTCGAACAGAGCGCTGGGGCATCCAAGATCTGCCTCTCGACAGGCAGCACCTTCAGCGGCTGCACGCCTTTCAATGCGTCGCCGCCTTACCTTCAGCACGAACCCGAGAACAATTCGTACATCAACCTGCGACTGGCCGGAGATCTGAACGGTGATGGCCGGCCCGATGTTCTGGTCTTTGGTGGCCAAGTGGCCGGTACGCCGAGCAACCAAGTACCGTCGAACCCGGTCTGGCGTGTGTACGAAGGCGCCTCCACGGGGATCGGGTCAGGCAACGGCTGGTTTGGCACCTCCGCCGGTCGCCCCATCATGAACGCCAACTATGCGAGCGCGTACGTACCCGACATCGTTCCCGGCCGATCAAACATTGCCAACTTCAACGAAGACCTGTTCGAGCCCTACGGTGACGTGCACTACCGTTTTACCGCCTCAATGGCCGGTATGGCGGTCCCCATCACCGAGACCTGTTCTTTCACCGGCACAGGGCTCGTCTGCGTATCGATTTCGCCGCAGGCCGGCCTGGGCACCTCGAACGCTGAAGACGTTGACGGCGACGGCCGGGCAGACGTCGATGTTCGGACGCTGGGCACATGCCAGCTTTCGGCCGGTGGCCTGCGCAGCAACTGCGTCACCTGGGCCGTTGGCGACACCGTCACCGGCTACCCCAGGGTCGGTGACTTCAACGGCGACGGTATTCTCGACGAGGCCATCTACGTCGAAGCCACCGGTGCCTGGTTCGTCAAGCTGCGTGGCAACGGCGGTTACCAAGACCTGTTGAGCAGCGTCACCGACGGCGCCGGGCTCGTTACC
>JAYUSP010000069.1:0-2736 GCA_043755615.1 Betaproteobacteria bacterium | reverse complement strand
AGCCCGCGCGGCCCTTTGTCGGCGTGCTCGGCTGCATGATCACGACGCCGTCGAAGAACAAGGACATCGCGCGCGAGTTCATCGAAAACCACCTGCTGCGGGTCGACAGCCTGAAGACCATCGGCGCCGACGTGCCGCTCGGCACACCGGCGAACAAGGCCTACTACAGCGAGCTGGCGGCGGACCCGAATATCCGCGCCACGATGGCCAACGCGCTGGCCGGCGAGCCGATCCCCAACATCCCTGAAATGGGCCGCGTTTTCCCGGCGATGGATGCCGCGATCGAGGCCATCACGCAGGGCCGCCAGCCGGCCAAGGAAGCCCTCGACGGCGCCGCGGCGCGGGTGCTGAGCAAGTAGTCCATGAGCGCGACACAGGGCCTCATCGCCGCGAACGCGGCCACCACGGCGGCGAACGCGGCCATCGTCGGCGCCACGCGGGGTGCTGCTGGCGGCGGCAAGCCCAAGCCCGGCGCCGGCCGCGCCACCGCGCTGCGCCTGGCGGTGATCTTCAGCGCCGCCGCGGCGATCCTGTGGATGGTCTTTGGGCTCTTCACCGCGGGCCAGCCGCTGGTCGGCATCGGCGTGATGGTCTTCGGCTTCACAACGCTGGGCATCTACGGCAGCGCCAAGACGCTGGCCTGGCGTTACCTCTTCCCGGGTGTCGCGGGCATGGTGTTGTTTGTCGCCTTCCCGCTCGTCTACACGGTGCAGATCGGCTTCACCAACTACTCGTCGGCCAACCTGCTGGACTTCGAGCGCGCACGCGACTACCTGCTCGCGCAGAGCGTGCCCGACGAAGCCCATGCCTACGACGTGACGGTGCACGCCGACAGCGCGGCGTTTCGCCTGAGCTTGAGCGCGCGCGACGGCGGCGCACGATTTGTGACCCCGGCGTTGAAGCTCGGTGCCGCGGCCGGCGCGCCGAATAGCGGGCCGGTGCACTTGCTGCCGGCAGCCGCCGAATTGCCCGCGCCGCTGGGCCTGCGTGAGGTCATCAACCAGCGCGACGGCCTGCGCGCGTTGCAGATCCAGGCGCCTGACGGCAAGCTGCTGTCCTACGCCGGCCTGCGTGAATTTGCGCCGATCGCGCCACTGTGGAGGGGCAATCCCGACGGCTCGCTGACTCAAGTTGCCACCGGCACGGTCTACAACGCAAACCGCCAGACCGGCTACTTCGAAACCGCCAGCGGCGAGCGTGTATCGCCGGGCTTCAAGGTCGGCATCGGTTTTGCCAACTACAGCCGGATGTTGTTCGACGCCGACTTCCGCGGCCCGTTTGTATCGATCTTCATCTGGACCGTCGTCTTCGCCGCGCTGACCGTGGTCTTCGCCGGCGGTCTGGGCATGACGCTGGCGGTGCTGCTGAACTGGGAAGCGCTGCCCAGGCGCACGCTGTACCGCACGCTGCTGTTCCTGCCCTATGCGGTGCCGGGCTTCATCTCGATCCTCGTCTTCAAGGGCCTGTTCAACCAGAATTTCGGCGAGATCAACGGCATCCTGCATGCGCTGCTCGGGGTGCGCCCGGCCTGGTTTGCCGACCCGCTGCTGGCCAAGGTGATGCTGTTGATCGTCAACACCTGGCTCGGTTTCCCGTATTTCATGATCCTGTGCGCGGGCCTGATCAAGGCTATTCCCGCTGACCTGTACGAAGCTTCGGCGCTCGCCGGTGCCGGGCCGCTGGACAACTTCTTCAAGATCACCGCGCCGCTGATCCTGAAGCCGCTGACGCCGCTGCTGATCAGCGCATTCGCCTTCAACTTCAACAACTTCGTGCTCATCGCGCTGCTCACCGACGGGCGGCCAGACTTCCTGAACACCAAGCTGCCGGCCGGCACCACCGACATCCTGGTCAGCTACACCTACCGCATCGCGTTCACCGACTCGGGGCAGAACTTCGGCCTCGCCGCGGCGATCTCGACGATCATTTTCATCCTCGTCGCGGTGATGGCCCTGGCTCAACTCAAGGCGACACAGAACGGCGCCCCCAAGGCCGACGGCATACGTCGTCCGCCCCCCCAAGGGGGATCAAGGAAAGTGGCAAAGCCACATTTCCTTGAGAGCGGCGGAGGCAAGACCTGATGGCCCTGGTCACCGGCAAAAACCAGCGCTGGCGCCTGCTCGCGGCAAAGCTCTTTTTGTGGGCGCTGATCGCGATCACGCTATTCCCGCTGCTGGCGATCATCTCGATTTCACTGCGGCCGGGCAACTTTGCCACCGGCTCGCTGATCCCCAGCGAGATCAGCTTCGACCACTGGAAGCTCGCGCTCGGCATCAGCCTCATCGCGGCCGATGGCACGGTCACGCCGCCGCCCTTCCCGGTGCTGCTGTGGTTGTGGAACTCGATCAAGATCGCCGCCATCTCGGCGTTTTTGATCGTGATGATTTCGACCACCGCGGCCTATGCTTTTGCGCGCCTGAAGTTCGGCCACAAACAGACCATCCTGAACTCGATGCTGGTGCTGCAAGTGTTCCCGGTCGCGGTGGCACTGGTCGCGATCTACGCCATCTTCGACGGCCTGGGTAACCACATCCCCTGGCTCGGCGTCGAGACACACGCCGGCCTGATCGTGGCCTACCTCGGCGGCGTGGCCACGCATATCTGGACGATCAAGGGTTACTTCGACACCATTCCCGCGGAGATCGAAGAAAACGCCAAGGTCGACGGCGCCAGCCACTGGCAGGCGTTTCGGCTGGTGCTGCTGCCGATGGCGGTGCCGATCCTGGTGGTGGTCTT
>JAYUSP010000068.1:0-8143 GCA_043755615.1 Betaproteobacteria bacterium | reverse complement strand
GACGCGCTCGATCGGCATGCCGTCAACCCCCTGCTGGCGCCGCGCTTCCGCGGCCGGGACCTGCCGCGCCTGAAGCAGCTCGGCAGCCAGTTCTTTTGTGCAGGCACCGGCGGCCCGCAGCAGTACGAGGGCCGTGACATGCGCACCACGCATGCGGGCATGAACGTCAACGAGCAGGAACTTGTCGCCGCGATCGACGATTTTGTCGCGACGATGCAGAGCCAAGGGATCGGCGCCACCGAGGTCAACGAGGTCGTGGCGATCCTCTACTCGTTCAAGGGTGAGGTTTTGCGGGCCTGATTCGCCGCCGCCAGCTCGGGCGGCCGGCGCTGCAGCAGGGTCGGCACCAGCGATTCGTACGCCGCCGCGATCTTCAACAAGGCGGCATCAGCCTGCGGCCGGCCGATCAGTTGCAAGCCCATCGGCCAGCGGCCGGCGGCATCAAAACCCGCCGGCACGCTGATCGCCGGCAGGCCGGCGAAGGTGGCGTAGAGCGTGACCTCCATCCAGCGGTGATAGGTGTCCATCGTGCGGCCGTTGATCTGCCGCGGCCAGGGCAGGTCGATGACAAACGGCCAGACCTGCGCCACCGGCAGCGCCAAGACATCGAAGCGCTCGAACAGGCCCAGCAGGTGGTTGGCAAAAGCGCCTCGCACGGCGCTGGCGGCCATGAATTCGGTGAAGCTCAGGCCCTGCGCGCGGTCGTATTCCCAGAGCGCCTCGGGCTTGATCTGCGCGCGCGCATCCGGGGCTTGCAGCACCGCCGCAACACTTGGCGCGACGAGCGCGCGGCGCCACACCAGCCAGGCCTGCCAGAGCTGGTCGGCGTCGAAGCCGAGCGCTGAGGGCTCGACCTCGGCGCCGCCGGCGGACATCACTTTCAGCGCCTGTTCGCAGACATCGATGATGCCCGGCTCGATCGGCAGATAGCCGCCAAGATCGGCCAGCCAGCCGACGCGGACACCGCGCAGCGAAGCATCAGCATCTGGCACATAACTTTTCACCCCATCGGCGATCGAGAGCGGCGCGCGGGCATCGTGGCCGGCCTGGACGGACAGCAAGCGGGCGAGGTCGTTGACCGTGCGGCCCATCGGCCCGTCGGTGCTGAGCTGGCTGACGTACAGCTCCGGCTTCGGCCAGGACGGCACGCGGCCGGCACTCGGGCGCAGGCCGAAGAGGTGGTTCCAGCCGGCGGGGTTGCGCAGCGAGCCCATGAAGTCCGAGCCGTCGGCCACCGGCAGCAGGCGCTGCGCCACCGCAACCGCGGCGCCACCACTCGAGCCGCCGGCGCTGACCGCGGCATCCCAAGCATTTGGCGTCGCGCCAAAGAGGCGGTTGTAGGTGTGCGAGCCGAGGCCGAACTCGGGCATGTTGGTCTTGCCGACGATGATCGCGCCAGCGCGCTTCATGCGCGCGACGTAGACGCTGTCCTGCGCCGGAAGCGCGTCGCGCAACAGCGTGCAGCCAAAGGTCGTCGGGAAACCCGCTGCATGCGCGGTGTCCTTGATCGCCTGCGGCATGCCATGCAGCCAGCCGCGGTTCACGCCGCGGGCGAGGTCGGCGTCGCGCTCGTCGGCCTGTTGCAGCAGCACCGCGTCGTCGGCGAGGTTGACGATCGCGTTCAGGTGTGGGTTCAACGCGTGGATGCGTTGGAGGTAGGCGCGCATCACTTCGCGACAACTGACTTCGCGCTGCTGGATGGCGTCGGCGAGCGTTTGGGCGTTCAGGTCGGTGATCTGCATGCAATGACTCTACCGCGACGGCAAGGGCTGTTCCTGATGGGCGTTCAGTGGGCGACAGTTCAGCCGGACCTTTTTGCGCGCTTGGCGCCGAACAACCGCGTCGGGCCGGATACCTGCACGACGGCGATGGTTCTTGAGCACCGGCATCCGACCCCTTGCTGGCCTTTGGTGCTTCAAACTGAATGCTGGCGAGCGGGCATTGAACGTGTGCCATGCGATCGTGGGTTGGCGCAACCCCATAATCGACTTGGCTTTCGCTTGGCGTCAACGCACGCTGGCAACCAAGAGCGTGGGCTCGGGATCCAGCGTCGTGACCCGACTCAACAAGGAGGCATTTCGAATGACGCTGACGACCCTGCAAGCGCTGGCCAACCTGGTCAGAGACGACCGCGATGCGCTGCTCCTCGCCTGGCGGATGCAGGTGAGACAGCTCCCATCGGCGAGCCATCTCGACGTGCCGACGCTCAACGACCACATCCCGGACCTGCTCGAAGAGCTGGCGTCGGCGCTCGAAACCAATCCCGAGCAGACGATCCCCGAAACGCTCGCCGAGGCCAGCCCGACGGCCCACGGGCTGCAGCGGCTGAAGGATGCGTTCGACATCGAGGAGGTGGTTGCGGAGTACAACATCCTGCGGGGATGCATCCACGACCGCGCGACCGCGCATGGCATCAATCTGCAGGGCATGCCTTTCCACGTCGTCAACCGCATCTTCGACAGTGCGATCGGCCAGGCCGTGCAAACCTACGCCACCCAGCAGGCGCTCGAGGTGCAGCAGCGCCGCGAGGAATACCTGTCCTTCGTTGCGCACGATCTGCGCACGCCGCTGTTTGCGATCTCGCTGACGGGGCGGTCGCTTGAGAGAAGTCTTTCCGGGCAGGCCTTGGGCGATGATGCCCAGCGCATACTGAAGTCTCTGCGCCGCAACGTGCAGCAGCTTCAAGACCTGATCGGCAAAGTGCTTGAGGAAAACTCCAATTTGCTGGCCGACACCGGCGTCAAGCTCGAGAGACGGTGGTTCGACCTGTGGCCCCTGGTGGAGGCGCTTCTTGGTGATCTGGACACAGTAGCGGCCGCGGCGAGCACGAAGGTACTTAATCGCGTGCCTGACGACTTGATCGTGTTTGCGGATGCCAGACTGCTCAGAAGAGTGTTTCAGAACCTGATCGGCAACGCGATCCGGTTTTCGCCGGGTGGCGAAGTGATCGTCGGCGCGCAGGCCACAGTGACCCCGGGAATCGTCGAGTGTTGGGTCAGCGACAACGGCCAGGGCATTGCCGCCGAGTTGCTTGAAAAGGTCTTCGACAAGGGCGAATCCGGCGGCGATGACGGCTCCGGGTCCGGCCTGGGTCTGGGTTTGGCCATCGTAAAAACCTTCATCGAAGCGCACGACGGTCACGTCGCGGTAGACAGTGTGATCGGGCAGGGCTCGAGGTTCCACTTCACCTTACCCGTGCAGGCGACGCCGGGTGTGTAGCGCTCAGCGCGATCGAAACTGAATGCTCGCGGCCGCTGGCGCCTTGAAGGGGCAACCGGCCCGCTGTATCTACGGCTCGGCATCGGGGAGCGGCATGTCACCGCGCGCGCCGCGGCCGGGGGGGTCGCGATACCAAGATTGGGGAAGCATGTTTGCCAGCGCAGTCATTGACGCCCGCGGGTCGCCCGGTTAGAAGGCGCTGCCGACCCAGGAGCTCCGATGAAAACGCGCCCACCCGACCTGCAACGAATGAGCCTGCCCGGCCGCCCGAAGGGAGAATATCGGAGTGCGCAGCACGAAGGCGGCCTGATGAGCCTGGCCGCGCTGGCGCTCATCACCGCCTGCGCGACGCGGCACTGATGCAAGGCCGTCGCGACGCGGCGTTGACTGCGGCGCGCAGCATGGCTACACGCGCCAAGCGTGACACGGTATGGAGCGAGTACTACCGCAGCCTGCCGCTGCTCACGCTGCTGCGCCTGGAACGCTGGGACGCGTTGCTGGGCGAGCCTCTGGCCACGGGCGGGCGCGGCATGGCCGCGGCGATCGGCCAGCAGGCGCGTGGCGTGGCCCTGGTGCGCCGCGGGCGTCTACCCGAGGCACGTGCGGCGCTGCGGGCCGCCGAGACTGGCGCGGCGACCTTGCGTGGGGCGCACGCTTCGGCGAGCAAAGACGACGTCGGCCTGCGCCTCGTGGCCGACGCGATGCTCGCAGGCCTGCGTGCCGAACTGGCCGCCGCCGAGGGCCGTGCCGACGAGGCACTGGCCCAGCAGGCGCGCGGTCGCGGCATCCAAGGATGCCGACGACGACGAGCCGCCGGGGCTGGCCGCCGGAGCGCGGCTCGCGCTGGGCGGCTTGCAACTGCAGCTTGGTCGCGCGGCCGACGCCGAGGCGACGTTCCGCGCCGACCTGGCGGCGCTGCCCGACAGCGGCTGGGCCTTGAGAGGCCTGGCGCGCGCACTTGCAGCGCAGGGCAAGGCAGACGCGGCGGCCGCAGTGCGCAGCCTTGGTGAACGCGCCTGGCCGCAGGCCGATGCCGAACTCAAGGCCCGCGACTGATGGCGACGGCAGGGCCCTGCGCCTCCGAGGGTCTGACCTGGCGGGACGAGCGGGCATCGCGGATTGGTGCACACCCTCTCAGAGGATGTAGCCGAAATCAATCTCTCGCGCGTTGTGCTCCGATCGAGGCACACATGCATGAGGTGGCGAATGGTGAGGAAGGCGCGAGTCGAGCAAGCTGGTCGCCCGGGGCGCAAGCCCTCGCTGAATGCGCGGCACATCTCGGTGCTGCGTGTGGTCACGCGGGAGCAGCCGCGCTCGTCGCTGGACGAAGTCACGCGCGAGTTGTTCCGGCGCACGGGCGTCAAGGTCAGCACGGTCACCGTGCGCAAGGCGCTGCGCGAGGCCGGCATCGAGCGGCTCAAGCCGCTGCGCCGCGCCGGTGAGCGCGCGGCCGTTCAAGGCACTGCGCCTACGCGCTACGGCTACACGGCCGCGCATCGTCGCAGCGACGGCCCCAGTGGCATGAACACCGACCTGACCGATGCCGAGTGGGCACTCGTGGCCGACCTGTTCGAGCGCGATGGGCAGCGCGGCGCGCCGCCTCGCTACGAGCGGCGCCACATGGTAAACGCGTGCTGCTACGCCCTGCGCACGGCTTGCGCATGGCGACTGCTGCCCAAGACCTTCCCGCCCTGGCAGGCGACCTACAAGGCCTTCAGCCGCTGGGCTGCGGCCGGCGTGTTCGAGGCCATGCACGATCGGCTGCGCCAGCAGTGGCGTGACCGCGTGGGCAAGGCCCCCGAGCCGACCGCAGCGATCATCGATGCGCAAAGCACCCGCAGCACCGCGCAAGGCGGCAACACGGGATTCGATGCCGGCAAGAAGGTCAAGGGGCGCAAGCGCCATCTGGTGGTCGACACCCTGGGTTTGCTGCTGGCCGTCACGGTCACCGCAGCCAGCGTGCAGGACCGCGACGCGGCAGCCGAGGTGGTCGGGCAGGCATGCACCAAAGTCCCGGGCCTGCAGCGGCTCTACGCCGATGGCGCCTACGGCGGCAAATGCGCCGCGGCAATCGAGCAGGCCCATGACATCGTCGTGGAGGTCGTGCGCCATCCCGGCAACCAAAGCACTGGCACCTGGCAGGACGCTCAACAACCCCTGTGGCCCGAGGCCGTCGCCAAGGGCTTTGTCGTGCAGGCCAAGCGATGGGTTGTCGAGCGCACTCACGCCTGGAACGAGCGCGCTCGCCGCCTCATGGCTCACCATGACCGATCCAATTGGGCGCCGGTTGCATGGGTCTGGCTGGCCGAAGCGCGTATCCTCGCCACCAGACTTGCTGCATAAATCATTTCGACTACACCCTCTCAGCTGGGGCTGGGCGATGGACGGTGCTGAAGTCTGCGGTCGAGGAACGGCGCCATCGCGCTTCATGCGCGCGACGTAGACGCTGTCCTGCGCCGGCCGTGCGTCGCGCAACAGCGTGCAGCCAAAGGTCGTGGGCCAGCCGACCACATGCGCGGTGTCCTTGATTGCCTGCGGCATGCCATGCGGCCAGCCGCGGTGCACGCCGCGGCTGAGGTCGGCGTCGCGCTGATCGGCCTGTTGCACCCCGACCCCCGCTGGGCCGGTGGCGGACTTGGTGTTGAAAAGCCGGATCCCGGCTCTTATCTGGTGATAGGCCGCGCAGGATTTGACTTCACGCTCCGCAGCCGCAACGAGGCTGCAATGTGGACAGGTCGGCTCGCCGACAGCTGGCGGTGCTCCCCGAGGGATTCGCGGCCGGCTTTGATCGATCCACCATCTCAGTAAACAATGGCTGGGTTCATGCAAAATCTGTCGCAGATTCCGACCTCCTTGATCCGCAAAAGAACCGCCGAGGTCGGCGATGTCATATCATCCTTGGTATACTCTTGGTCCGAGTCCACAACGATGCTGTAGCTGACCTTCAAGCGATTCGGGCCTCCGATCCCGAGGCATTCGGTCGATTGTTTGCGCTGCTTGAGCAACTGAAGGCCGATCCCGCATGGCGTGACAGACTCCTGGACAGTGGTCATGGCTCCGATCGAGCAGGGCCGATCGCTGTAATGAAATGGCACGACGCGCAGCGAGTGGCTCGTGTGCCACTGTGGCGATTGAAGTTCTGGGATCTGGAGAAGAGCGGCCTGAAATATCGAGTCATCTACATCTACAACTGGCTCGACCGAAGCTACAACGTGATGGCCGTGGTCCACCGAAACTTGTTTGACTATGACGACCCAACTGATCCGATCCGAATTCGCGTCCTTGCCCGCTGCCGCGTCGAGTTCCCCGGCGCCTAGTCTTCTGGTGGAGGTGGTGAACGAAGGCGCCGGCACGACGCGAATTCTGGAAAGACCTGCTGTGCCCGAGGCGGCGAGCTCCGAGCAGTGCGTCCTCTACCATTTCACCCCAGTTCGGCCGTCCTCGTTCAAAGAGGGCTACGACGACTTCGACCGCCTTGCGTCGGAGGTGGCTAGCGATGGCCAAGTAGCTGCGGAGATCGTGCGCGGTCGCGAATGGGTGGCGAGCACATTCGGAAACGGCGACCTTGCCTCGCTGCGCTTGGCGGCAGGGTTGTCGCAGGGCGAACTGGCAGGGCTATGTGACATCAAGCAGCCCCATGTCTCCAGGTACGAATCGGGACGACATGAGCCGCTCGTATCGACCGCGGGCAAGATGGCGAGAGCGCTTGGCGTTTCACTTGAGGCTTTCGTGGACGCGTGGACCTTCAGTCGAGCGAATGATCGGGGACATCAGTGAGCATTCCTGGCCGGTTCGTACACACCATTTGGTGCGACGACATTCGACAAGAGATCGGAAACAAGCCTTCGTTCATGGGCGTGTTTACCGGAGGCATTCTTTTGCCTGCGGTACCCACAGCTCTGTCAAGACTCGGTGTGTACACATGGGTCGTGTCGCCGATTGACAAGCCCATAGGGTCGCTGCAGCTTCAAGTTGTTCGCGATGACGGGATGGTTCTTGCGGAGATCAAGCAAGACGGTCCCCCGCTTAGTGGGCCTCTGCGCGTTGAGGATGCGACCCGACAACATATTGTCTTCGGTATGAACATTGTGCCTGTCGAGATTCCCGAAGGGTGCAAGTGGTTCGTCGTCAAAGTGAAGGCCGATGGAGACGAACTCGAAGGCCCGAAGCTTCGAATCACCGTCAATCCCGCGAGCTTCGCTGCGACGATGAGTGGATTTGCGCCAGTTGATGTAGAAGCACCGGCGCCCGACCCACAATGATCTTCATTCGGAATAAGCTCGGCCGCTGGCGCAGTCGCGCTTGAATCGTGATGTGTCGGGCGAAGTGAGTTGGTTCCCAAAGCGCCGTCGCCACCAATGGCAGAGCCGGCGTGGCGGTGGCCCGGCGAAGTGCCCAAGCCGAACTTTGGCCCTCTGATCCGGCCGTAGCCCAGCGTTCATGCGGGTTACGGTCTTTTTCTTGCCTCGATATGTACCCATGTAATTAGTCTCATTGGCCGGCGTCAACTATCTTGGCCGCTCGGCGACAACTATCCTGGCCGGTGGAGGCGGGGAAGTTTTGTTGTCGTCGTAGGTCCTTGACTTGTTCGGTGGCCTTCCTTTCTCAATCGGCTGTTCGGCAAGCGCAGCGCGTCAGGCCGTAGGCATCGGCCGGGGAGCGGTGGTCAAGTCACGTACCCCGCAGGGGCCGTCCACAGGCTTGTCCTGTGGTCGGGTGACTTGTCCACCGCGGGCGCGATTCACCTCAGCCTGGTTCTGTGGTTGTTGCAGCTGGTCTGGCCTTGCGGCCAGGGGTCTGCGCGGCCTGCGCCGTGCGTCGGCGATAGCTCTGCACGTTCATCTCCAGGATCGTGGCGTGGTGCACCAGCCGGTCCACCGCCGCCACCGTCATGGCCGCGTCGACGAAGACCTCGCCCCACTGC
>JAYUSP010000067.1:0-2754 GCA_043755615.1 Betaproteobacteria bacterium | reverse complement strand
CATGCAGCGGGATCGTGCGCGCGACGCCATGCCGCCGGCAAGCCGCGTCGACGGCATCGGCAGCGCGCTGCACATCGGCAAGACCACGCACCTTGGGGATCATCAGGTGCGCCACTTTTTCGCCGCAGTGCTGCACGAGCAGGTCGATCACGTCATCGAAGCGCTGGTGCTCGACCGGCTGCACCCGCGCGGCGACACGCCCGAAGCGGTTGCCTGGGCCATTCACCAGTGCGGCGATCAAATGGCCGTGTTCGATCTCACCGCCGACCGGCGCGCCGTCTTCGCCATCGAGCGTGACATCGAAGACCGGGCCCATCTCGCCTTGCAGCGCCAGGCTCTTGTGCATGCGCTGCTCGACGCCGGCATAGTGGTCGCACACCGGCAACGGTGTGGCGACCGCTTCACCGGGATCGAACAGCGCGTCGCGCGGGTGCACCCGCGCCGGCCCGGCGAGCGGCAGGGCGGGGCGAGCGGGCGTTTTTGGGTCGTCGGGACGGGTCACGTCGAAACACTCAGAGTCATCGTGCCCCGAGCGTAGCAGCGTGGGTTTGTCCGCATTGCCGCTGCCCAGGCTGGATGCGAAATTGATGTTGCGTCCAAATCGTATGATGATTGAGGCCCCCATGAAATTTGGCACCCCGTCGCACCTTGATTTGCCGACCACCAGGCCGTCGCGGGCTCGGTTGTCGATCGCGCGCCGCGCCTTGATCGGGCTGGCGCTGTGTGCCGCCGCTGGCGCTGGCTTCGCGCAGACCTACCCCGACCGGCCGCTGACCCTGGTCGTGCCCTGGGGCGCAGGGGGCGGCACCGATGCGGTGGCGCGGATGATTGCCAGCCTGATGGAAAAAGATCTCGGCCAGCCGGTGAACGTGGTCAACCGCACCGGCGGCTCGGGGGTCGTCGGCCATTCGGCGATCGCCACCGCGGCGCCCGACGGCTACACGCTGGGCATGATCACCGTCGAAATCACGATGATGCATCACCAAAAACTGACCGAGCTCGACCCGACCAGCTACACACCGATCGCTTTGGTCAACCTCGACCCTGCCGGCTTCAGTGTGCGTGCCGATTCAGCCTACAAGACGATGGCCGATGTGCTGGCCGCGGTGAAGGCCAACCCGGGCAAGTTCAAGGCCTCGGGCACCGGCCAGGGCGGCATCTGGCACCTGGCACTGGCCGGCTGGCTGCGGGATGCCAAGGTCGACCCGGCGACGGTGCCCTGGGTGCCGTCCAACGGTGCCGCACCGGGGCTGCAAGACCTCGTCGCCGGGGGCATCGAGTTCGTACCTGTTTCGCTGCCCGAGGCACGGTCGTTGATCGACGCCGGCAAGGTGCGCGCGCTGGCCGTGATGGCATCGACACGATCGACGCTGTTCCCCAACGTGCCGACGCTCAAAGAGGCCACCGGCTCCGACTGGGCCACCGGCGCCTGGCGTGGCATCGCCGCGCCGAAGGGTTTGTCGCCGGCGGTCGCGGCGCGGCTCGAAGCCTCGGTGAAAAAGGCCTACGACAGCGCTGAGTACAAGGGCTTCATGGCCCAGCGCGGATTTGGTTTGTTGTGGGCCAGTTCTGGTGACTTTGCCAAATTCATGGCCAAGGGAGACATCGACATGAAGGCCGTGATGACGGCCGTCGGCATCGCCAAATAAGGCTGCTTACCAGCCCGACGCCAGTGCAACAAATCGACCGCCGACTGGGCCTGATCCTGGCCCTGCTGGCGGCAGCGGTGCTCTGGTCGGCGCGCAATTTTCCCGACGTGCCGGGGCAGAAGGTCGGCGCCGGCTTTTTGCCGATGCTGGTCGGCGCGGGGCTGCTGCTGTGTGGCATCGCGCTGGTCATTCGCAGCTTCGGCGCGCGGCGGGGCTTGGCCACTGATGCCGCCGCCGACACCGCGCCGGTAGACGAACATATCCGCGCGCCGCTGATTGTGGTCGGTGCGGTGCTGCTGTACATCCTGCTCGCCGATCGCATCGGCTTCTTGCTCGTCGCGCCGGTCTGCCTGGTGCTCGTCTTTCGTATCCTGCTCGTGAACTGGCAGGCCTCGATCCTGTGGGCGGTAAGTGGCACGCTGGTCGTGCATTTTGCGTTCTACAAACTGCTGCGGGTGCCGCTGCCCTGGGGCGTGCTGCGCCCGTTCTACTGAGCTGGCGGGCCAAGCATGGACGCCGTCACCACCGCCTTCGGACTCGTATTCCAGCCCTATGTGCTGGCGGTGATCGTGCTGTCGGCGATCTACGGCCTGTTTGTCGGCGCGATCCCCGGGCTGACCGCGACGATGGCCACCGCGCTGCTTGTGCCGGTGACGTTTTTCATGCCGCCGGTGCCGGCCGTGGCAGCCATCGTCACCGCCACCGCGATGGCGATTTTTTCCGGCGACATCCCGAGCGCGCTGTTGCGCATGCCCGGCACCCCAGCGAGTGCGGCCTATACCGACGAGGCTTACCTGTTGACCAAAAAGGGCATGGCCGAAATCGCCCTCGGCTCGGGCCTGGTGTTCTCGGTGCTGGGTGGCATCTTCGGTGTGCTGGTGCTGATCCTGGCCGCACCTGCGTTGGCCGAGGTCGCGCTCAAATTCAGTTCCTTCGAGTATTTCTGGCTCGTCATGCTGGGCTTCACCTGCGCGATTTTCATCGCCGGCAACGACCCGCTCAAAGGGGTGGTCTCGTTGCTGCTCGGTTTGCTGATCGCCTGTGTTGGGCTGGACAACCCGGCCGGTGCGCCGCGCTACACCTTTGGCAACGTCGAATTGATGGG
>JAYUSP010000066.1:0-2759 GCA_043755615.1 Betaproteobacteria bacterium | reverse complement strand
GTGGCAGCGACTTGTTCAACCCCAACTTCGCCGCGCTGGCCGCGGCTTACGGCTGGCACGCCGAACGTGTCGGCACCACGGCGCAGTTCGAGCCGGCTTTTGTGCGCGCGCTTCAAGCCGGCCGGCCGGCGCTGATCCACTTGAAACTCGACACTGACGTCTCCACATCACGCACCACGCTAAGTGCAATTCGCGCTTCCGCCTTGCAACGCGCCGCGGCGCCAAAGTCATGAACCCGCTGCCCTTGACCTGTGATCTTTGCGACGCACACAAGCTCGACACCAGCGGCGCGTTTCGGGTGCTGCCGCCGGTATTTCTGGCCTTTGGTGGACGCGCGCACTTTGCCGGCGTGGTCAGTACGGCGCGCTGCTTCGAGGACAACTCGACGGTCAAGGCCGCGGTCGAATCCGCCGGTGACGGCCGCGTGCTCGTCGTCGATGGGGGCGCTTCGTTGCGCCGCGCCCTGCTTGGCGGCAACCTGGCCGCAGCGGCGGCGCGCAACGGCTGGGCCGGTGTCGTGATCAACGGTTGTGTGCGCGATGTGGCGGAGTTGAACGCCTGCGACATCGGTATTCGTGCGCTGGCGCTGGTGCCGATGCCGCCCGACAAACGCAATGAGGGCCTGCGCGATGTGCCGCTGCTGGTGCAAGGCGTTGCGGTGCGGCCGGGCGACTGGCTGTGTGCCGACGCTGACGGCATCGTGGTCCTGGACCGGGCGCCACAATGAGCCGCCGGGCCGCCCCCAAGGCGAATACCGCAGTGCACAGCACGGAGGTTGCCTGATGAGCACCCGCGCAGCGCGTGGCGCCAGCGCCGATAGCGGCTGGCAACTGGTGCCGGTCGGCGCCCAGGAAATCGGCGTCGTGGCCAAACAATGCCGGCGCCTGGTGACGCAGCGTGCGCTGATGGCCGCGGGGGTCTCGATGATCCCGGTGCCGGGCCTGGACTGGCTCACCGACGTCGCGGTGCTGGTCAAGCTGCTGCCCGAGATCAACCGCGCTTTTGGCCTGACGCCGGCGCAGATCGAGCGGCTCGCACCCGAGCGGCGCATCGTCGTCTACAAGGCGGTGACCGCCGCCGGCGGCCTGCTCGTCGGCCGTGTCGTGACCCAAAAAGCAGTGCTGCTGGTGCTCAAGGTCGTCGGTGTGCGGCTGACCACGCAGCAGGCCGCCAAGTACGTGCCGGTCGCCGGGCAGGCGGTGTCTGCGGTATTGACCTTCTCGGCGCTGCGCCTGGTCTGCGAGCAGCACATCAAGCAGTGCATCGCGGTCTGCGAGCAACTCGACGTGCCGGCGCCGTCGGCGACGGCGCCGCGCACCTGAGTGCGTGAGTCCGTGAGCGCGTCGGCCCAGCGCAAAAGCCCGCGACGTTGAACGTTGGTTCGGCGTCTAAGTGATGCGCGTTGCGGTCGCCGCGCGGCGCGTGATCGCTGCGTGGTCGGCGTCGATGACCGGGTCGTTGGAGGACCGCCGCAGGCTGCTCGCGAGGTCGTCGAGTTCGGTCGCCAGCGTGTCGGCCAGGCCGAGCGCGGTGGCGATCAGCCAACTGCCGGTTTCCTGGCTGTCGCCGCCTTCTTGTTCAAGGTAATGGTCGGCGCCGCGCATGCAGGCATGCAACTGGTGGGCGAGCACGCGCAGGCGCTGCACCGGCTTGACCAGCGCCGCTTCGAGCGTGCCGTCCTTGAGGTGCTGGGCAATCTCGCCGATATCGGCGAGCAGCTCGACGGTGTGCGTTTCGGCGCAGTTGATGAGCCAGGCACCGGTGACGCTGTCGTCGCTGTTGCCCTGCGCCAGAAAGCGGTCGGCGGCGCGTGTCAGCGCGCGCAACTGGTGGCTGCGCGCGGCGGTCGCGCGCAGCATCGCGTAACGGTCGCTGCCCTGGCGGCGCAGGGCGGACGCGGTGCCCGGGCGGACCTCGGTGCGCGTTTCCGGGCGGGCTTCGGTTTTGTTGCTGGCTTCGGTCATCGGGGCCACCTTTCAGGGAACACGGCGAGCCGCCATTGTCGGCGTCCGGCGCCATCACCGCATCATGCGGTGCTGTCGCGAACAATCGTGCATCAGCCGGGGAAATGGCTGCAAGGGAATTCGCGCGCGATTGCCAAGCAGGCAGGGCGCCCGAGCCCCGCTGGCTACAATCGGCGCCTCGTCGGGGTGTAGCGCAGCCTGGTAGCGCAATTGCTTTGGGAGCAATGGGTCGAAGGTTCGAATCCTTTCACCCCGACCATCACCGGCTTCTGCACAGGCGCTTGCAATCGCCGCGCCGATGGTGTCAGCAGCCCAGTCCGGCATAACCACGATCTGCCCGTAGCTCAACTGGATAGAGCACCAGCCTTCTAAGCTGGGGGTCGCAGGTTCGAGTCCTGCCGGGCAGGCCAACCGCGAATACAGACCATGATCTCGCTGCTTAAAAAGCTCTTCGGCCTGTCGACGCTGCTCGTCGCGCTGGCGGCCGCGGGCCAGCCGGTGTTGACCGAGGTGCGTGCCGTCGAAGGCATCACCGAATACCGGCTGCCGAACGGTTTGCAGGTGCTGCTGGTGCCCGACGACTCCAAGCCGACGACCACGGTCAACCTGACCCTCAAGGTCGGCAGCCGGCACGAGAACTACGGTGAAACCGGCATGGCGCATCTGCTCGAACATCTGCTGTTCAAGGGCACGCCGCGGCATCCGCTGGCGCTGGCGGAATTCGACAGACGGGGGCTGCGCGCCAACGGCACGACCTGGCTCGACCGCACCAACTACTACGCCAGTTTTGCCAGC
>JAYUSP010000065.1:0-2759 GCA_043755615.1 Betaproteobacteria bacterium | reverse complement strand
CGCTTGTCTTCGCCCGGCTGCAACTTCACTGGCGTGCCGAAGGTCACCGTGCACAGGATCGGCACCGGCACGACTTCGCCCTTGGGCATCACGCGCTGCACGTTGTCGATCCAGGCCGGCACGAGCACGACATTGGGGAAGTCTTCAGCCAGGTGGTAGAGGCCGCTCTTGAAGGGCTGCGGGACGCCCTTGTTGCTGCGTGTGCCTTCGGGAAACAGCACCAGCGAGTCACCGCCACGCAGTGCCTGCGCCAGCGGCTCGAGCGGGTCCTGGTCGTCGCTGCCGCCCACGGGCGCTCCCTTCGGTCGTGTGCGACTGACGTAGACCGCGTTGAAGACCTCGCGGGTGATCCAGTGTTTGAAGCGCCCGCTCGTCCAGTAGTCGCGCGCCGCGATCGGCCGGGTTGTCGCACGCATTTCACTCGGCAGTGCGGCCCAGATCAGCACCCAGTCGAGATGGCTCTGGTGGTTGGCAAAATAGATGCGCTGTTCGGCCTTCGGCGGGCAGCCCCGCCAATGCCCTTGTGCACCCGTGATCAGCCGGGTGATCAGCGCAAGCAGTCGGCCCATGGCGCGGGCCGCGAAGGTGGCGGAATGCATCGGCGCCGATGCTAACCGGCGTGGGCCCCGCGAGCCGTGTCACCAAGGATGTTCACCGCGCATGTTCACCAGGCATCGTCGCGTCCCGGGAACGCGATCCGCGGCAGCGGCCACGTCGCCGCCAGCCAGGCCCGGAAGTTGGCGCCGAGCCGTTCTTCGAGCCCCGATGCGATGCGGTCGCTGCGTGCCCAGTAGAACGCTTCGGCGTCGAAGCCGGCGCGTTCGGTCGGATCAAGATAGCAGCAGCCAAGCACGCTGCGTTCGTCGGGGGCGAGCACCGCCCAGTTGAACGAGCGGCGCAACTGGAATTCCTTCTGATGCCATCCGAGGTCGACAAGGTCCTGCATCAGCGTCATGTCGGCGCTTGGCCAGCCCCAGCCGGCGCCGAACAGTGTCCACAACCTTTCGCGGCTGCTCGTGACGGCTTCGTAATCGAGCACGACGTGGTCGACGCGCAGCGGCGTGAGCTTGAACTCCGGCGTTCTTGGCGCGGCGGGGATTTCAAACTCGTGGGGCAGGAAGGGCATCTCGGGCTCCAGTTGACGAAGACCAGTTCTGACATGGGCTGAAAGTTTGACCAGGCGCCCACGACACCGCCGATGATGCCGGACTCGACCAACGCGGGAAGACCATGAACAACGTCGACACTTTTGATGCGATTGTGATTGGCACCGGCCAGGCGGGCCCGGCGATTGCCGCGCGTTGCAGCCGCGAAGGATTGCGCACCGCGGTCATCGAACGGGGCCACTTCGGCGGCACCTGCGTGAATGTCGGCTGTGTGCCGACGAAGACGCTGGTCGCCAGCGCCAGGGCGATCCACCTCGCGCGGCGCGGCGCCGAGTTCGGTTTTGATGCCGGCGAGCTGCGCGTGAACATGGCGCGTGTCAAGGCCCGCAAGGACGGCATCGTGATGCACTCGCGCGACGCTGTCGGGGAATGGGTGCGCAGCCTGCCGAACACCGAAGTCATACTTGGCGTAGCGCGTTTTGTCGGGCCGCGCAGGGTGCAAGTGGGTGGCCGTGTGTTGTCCGCGGCGCGCGTTTTCATCAACGTCGGCGGCCGCGCAGTGCGCCCGCCGCTGCCGGGCATCAACGACGTGGTGACGCTGGACAACGCCTCGGTGATGGAGCTGACCGAAGTGCCCGAACATCTGGTCATCATCGGCGGCAGTTATATCGGGTTGGAGTTTGCGCAGGTGATGCGCCGCCTCGGCGCGCAGGTCACGGTGGTTGAGCGCGCGCCCAAGCTGCTGCCGCGCGAGGACGACGATGTCTCGGCCGGCATCCGCGCGATCCTCGAGGCCGAAGGCATCAAGATCCAGCTCGGCGCGGAATGCATCGCGTTGTCGCGTGAGGTCCAGAGCGAGGTCCAGGGTGAAACGCCGCAGGCGGGTGCGCGCATCGTGGTCGGCGCGTTGTGTGCAACCGAGATGCCGCCGATCGTCGCCAGCCATGTGCTGCTCGCGGTCGGGCGACAGCCGAATACCGACGGCCTGGGCTTGGCCGACGCCGGCATCAAGACCGACGAACGCGGTTTCATCGTCGTCGACGATGCCTGCCAAACCAGCGCCGAGGGAGTCTGGGCGGTGGGCGACTGCAACGGCCGCGGCGCGTTCACCCATACCGCCTGGAACGACCACGAGGTCGTCGTTGCGAACCTGTTTGACGGCGAGTCGCGACGAATCAGCGACCGCGTCCCTTGTTACGCGCTGTTCATCGACCCGCCGCTGGGCCGCATCGGCATGAGCGAGGCTGAGGTGCGCGCCAGCGGACGCGCGGCGCTGCGCGCGAAAATGCCGATGCAACGCGTCGGGCGGGCGCGTGAGGCCGGCGAAACACAGGGCTTTATGAAGGTGCTCGTCGATGCCGAATCAAGGCTGCTGCTCGGTGCCGCGATCCTCGGCCTGAACGGCGACGAGGTCATCCACGGCCTGCTCGACATCATGGCCGCGGGTCAGCCGGTGACGACGATTGCGCGCACCATGCACATCCACCCGACGGTGAGTGAACTCGTGCCGACGTTGCTGCAGCAGTTGCGGCCGATGACGTAACGGTGGGCGCACCTTTTGCGCTTGCGTCTGCGCCTGCGGTTCGTGGCGGATTTTCTGTTTGATTTGTTTTTGGACGGTGCCGGGTCTCGCCCCGCCGGGGCGAGACCCGG
>JAYUSP010000064.1:0-2762 GCA_043755615.1 Betaproteobacteria bacterium | reverse complement strand
AGATTGCCGACCACACGGCGCCGGTTTCGGTGGCGCTGACGCGGCAGATGATGTGGCGCATGCTCGGCGCCGAGCACCCCATGCACGCCCACCGCATCGACAGCCGGGCGATCTATTCGCGCGGTGCGTCAGCCGACGCCAAAGAGGGCGTGATGTCGTTCCTGGAAAAACGCGCGGCAGTTTTTGATGACAAAGTGTCAACCGACATGCCGCCGTTTTTCCCCTGGTGGGAGCCGCCTCGATACGAATGAAGCAAGGCGACGCGCGCAGCGGTCCGCCGCGCTGGTGTCGGCTGGCGAACAGGCCGGGATCGCCCTGATGCGCGGCCTGCGGCGCCGGTGCGTAATGGCCTGTTGTTCAACTCCGCAAAAAGGATTTGCCCATGAAAATCAAGCCCCGCGCGTTGGCCTTGTCGGCCGCCGCAGCTGCCTTGCTCGCAGCGTGCGCCATCGTCCCGAGTTCCGGCCCGATGAGCTTTTTCATCACCAGCGTGAATCCAGGCAATGGCGGCAATCTCGGCGGCCTCGCGGGCGCCGACGCACATTGCCAGAATCTCGCGGCCGCGGCAGGCGCGGGCAGCCGCAGCTGGCGCGCCTATCTCAGCACCAGCTACATCCCCCCCAACGCAACGTCTGCCGTCCATGCCCGCGACCGCATCGGCAAGGGGCCGTGGTTCAACGCCAAGGGCGTCTTGATCGCCAGCGATCTGGCCCAGCTGCACGGCGCCAACAACCTGAACAAGCTGACCGCGCTCACCGAGAAGGGTGGTGTGGTCAACGGTCGCGGCGACACGCCGAACATGCACGACATCCTGACCGGGTCCCGGCCCGATGGCACGGCCTACCCGGGCTTCCCGGGCCAGCCCAACCTCACCTGCGGCGAGTGGACCCGCGAAGCCAATGCGTTTGCAGTCGTCGGCCACCATGACCGGCTGCAGAATTGGGCGGGCGCCGCCGACCCCTGGGCGGAGTCGTGGAACTCGTCGCACTTGACCGTTAGCTGCAGCAAGGACGACTTGCCGAAGTCCGGTGGCGCGGGCCTGTTCTATTGCTTCGCAGCCAACTAAGCACCAGCCGCGCCTGTCTCGGCAGGCGCGGCGCTCTCAGCCGCCAAGCGTGATCTCTTCGCCTTCGACGATGACCCGCTGTAGTTGCAGCGCGCCGTCGAGCACGACCAGGTCGGCCCAGGTGCCGGCTTCGATGCGGCCGCGGTCTTGCAGGCCGATCAGGTCGGCTGCGTAGGTCGACACGCGCCGCGAGGCATCGGCCAGACTCAGCCCGAGGCTGACGAGGTTGCGCAAGGCCTGGTCCATCGTCAGCGTGCTGCCGGCCAGCGTGCCGTCGGCCAGGCGCACGCCGCCCAGGCATTTGGTCACCGTATGGCGGCCGAGCCGGTACTCGCCATCGGGCATGCCGGCAGCGGCGGTTGAATCGGTGACGCAGTAAAGGCACGGAATCGCACGCAGCGCGACCCGCAGCGCGCCGGGGTGCACATGCAAGAGGTCGGGGATGATCTCGGCATGTGTGGCATGCGCCAGCGCGGCGCCGGCCATGCCGGGTGCGCGGTGGTGCAGCCCGCTCATCGCGTTGAAGAGGTGCGTGAAGCCGGCAGCACCTTGTTCGAGCGCGGCGACGCCGTCTTCATAACTGCCGCTGCTGTGCCCGGCCTGGATCACAAAACCGGCCGCCCGCAGTGGCGCGATCAGCGCCAGGTGGCCGGGCAATTCAGGCGCCAGCGTGACCAGGCGAATCGGCGCCAGCGCGTGCAGCGCCAGCACCTCGTCGAGCGACCCGGGTTGCACGAAGTCGGGCTGCGCACCGAGCTTCGCCGCGCTGATGAACGGCCCTTCGAGATGCACCCCGAGCACGCGCGCGGCGCCGCGTGGCCGCTGCCCGATGGTCGGGGCCGCGGCTAGAACAGCACTGCGGATCTCGGCCATCGGCGCAGTCATCGTCGTGGCCAGCAGCGCCGTCGTGCCATGGCGTGCGTGCAGCCGCGCGATCGCCGCGACGGCGTCGCCACCTTGCATCGTGTCGTGCCCGCCACCCCCATGCACATGCAGGTCGACAAAACCCGGCAGCACGATCGGCAGCGTCGAGTTGCGCACTTCTGTCTCGCTGACCGGCGTGCCGACGACGCGGCGCACGCGACCGGCAGCGAACTCGACGTGGCCGCGCAGAAACTCGCCGGCAGACCCCAGCACATGGCCATCAACCCGGCCGTCGGCGTCGGCACGGTGCGGCAGGTTCAGCTCAGTTCTCCATGGCGCCAAAGGCGCAACGGGGGAGGTTCATCGCGGCTCACTTCGGCGGCTGGAATTCGGGCACGCCAAACTGCCACAGAAAAAACGACCAGATGTCGGCGGTGCGCTCCAGCGCCTGCGCGCGGGTCGAGCCCGAGCCGTGGCCGGCTTCGTATTCCAGGCGCAGCAGCACGGGTTTGTCGGCGGCGGGATTGCTGGCATTGATCGCGGCCAGTCGCGACGCAAATTTGGCCGACTGCCAGACATCGACGCGGATATCGTTGACCCCATGCGTGAGCATCACCGCCGGGTAGCGCACGCCGTCACGCAACTGGTGGTAGCTGCTCATCGCCAGCAGCGCGCGGGACTCGTCTACTTTTTTGACCGTGCCGAACTCCGGGATATTGGCTTCGCCGTTGGCGCTGAACTCGGCGCGCATCATGTCCATCGTGCCGACCGCCGGCACCGCGGCGGCAAACAGCGCTGGCGCTTCAGTGATCGCGCCGCCGACAAAGATGCC
>JAYUSP010000063.1:0-2764 GCA_043755615.1 Betaproteobacteria bacterium | reverse complement strand
CGTGCGAATGCCCGTCCAGCAGTTCGACCTGCACTCCGGGCGCGTGTTGTCGGCGCAACGGCTCGATCAGGTGGCGCAGGCCCGGCACCACCGGCACGATGAAGCGCAGGCCGGGGCGCTGCCGGTTCATCTCACGGGCCGCCCCCAGCAGCCGGGGCGCAATGTACTGGATTTCGGAACGGCGGCTGCCCGGCAGCAACGTCACCACGGTGTCCGACGCCGGCAGGCCCAGCCCGGCGCGGCAGGCGGCGCGCGGCGGCACCAACGGTATGGCGTCGGCCAGCGGGTGGCCGACATAGCTGGCGGCCACCCCGTGCTTGGCGTAGAGCGCGGGTTCGAACGGAAAGACGCACAACACCAGGTCGGCGCTCTGGCGCATCTTCTCGATGCGCTTGCCGCGCCACGCCCAGATCGACGGGCTGACAAAGTGGATCGTCTTGATGCCCTGCGACTTGAGGCGCTTTTCGAGATCGAGGTTGAAGTCTGGCGCGTCCACGCCGATGAACACATCCGGGCGGTCCGCCAGCAAACGGTCGGCCAGCTGGTTGCGAATGCCGACGATCTCGCGGTAATGGCTCAACACCTCGACATAGCCGCGCACCGCCAGCTTGTCGTGCGGCCACCAGGCGTCGAAGCCGTGCTCGGTCATGCGCGGGCCGCCGATGCCGGCGCTGCGCAAGTCCGGCCAACGCGCCTTCATGCCGCCCAGCAGCAGGCCCGCGAGCAGGTCGCCCGAAGCTTCGCCTGCGACCATCGCAAAACGGGGTGCCTGAGGGATCATGAGGGAGCGGTCAGCGAACGATTCCGCGCGCCGCCTGGGCCAGGAAGGCCGACATCATTTCGATGTCGGCTTGCGCCTCGGGAAACTTGCCCAACAGCTCGGACAGGCCGGCCCGGGCGGCGTCCAGCGTCAGGCCGGAGCGATAGATCAGGCGGTGCATCTGCTTGACCGCCGCCACGCGCTCGGGCGTGAAGCCGCGCCGCTTCAGGCCCTCGAGGTTGAACCCGCGCGCCTGGGCCGGGTTGCCGGACACCGTGGCATAGGGCGGCACGTCCTGCAGCAGGATCGTGCCCATGCCGGTCATCGCGTGCGCGCCGATGCGCACGAACTGGTGCACCGCCGTGTAGGCGCCGAGGATGGCCCAATCACCCACGTGAACATGGCCGGCAATCTGCGCATTGTTGGCGAAGATCGTCTTGCTGCCGACCTGGCAGTCGTGCGCCAGGTGGGTGTAGGCCATCATCCAGTTGTCGTCGCCCAGCCGGGTGACGCCAACATCTTGCGCGGTGCCGAGGTTGAAGGTGCAGAACTCGCGGATGGTGTTGCGGTCGCCGATCTGCAGCTCGGTGGGCTCGCCGGCGTACTTCTTGTCCTGCGGCACGGCGCCCAGGGAGCAGAACTGGAACACCCGGTTGTCGCGGCCCAGCGTGGTCCGGCCTTCAACCACGCAATGCGGCCCGATGTGCGTGCCCTCGCCGATGCGCACGTCGGCGCGCACGATCGCGTAAGCGCCGATGGCCACCGATTCGCCCAGCTCCGCGCCGGGCTCGATGATCGCGGTGGGATGAATGTCGGCCATCGTGCGCGTGAACCGGGCGCTTCAGGCAAACGTGCGCATGGTGCAGATCAATTGCGCCTCAACCACCAGCGCGCCGTCGACCAGACCGCGCGCGGAGAACTTGAAGACGCCCGACTTCATCCGGTCGAGCGTGGCCTCCAGAATGAGCTGGTCGCCGGGTTCGACCGGCCGCTTGAAGCGCGCCGCATCGATTCCGCCGAAGTAGTAGACCGACTTGTCGTCCGGCGCCACGCCCAGGGTCTCGAAGCTGAGGATGGCCGCCGCCTGCGCCAGCGCCTCGAGCATCAACACGCCCGGCATGACCGGACGGTGCGGGAAGTGGCCGGCGAAAAAAGGCTCGTTGATGGTGACGTTCTTCAGCGCCTTGATGGACTTGCCCTTCTCAAGTTCGAGCACCCTGTCGACCAGCAGGAAGGGGTAGCGATGCGGCAGCTTCTTGAGGATCTCGTGGATGTCCATCATGGCGTTTTCTTCTCCAGGGCCCGCAGCCGGTCGCGCAGGGCATGCAACTGGCGCAGCGTCGCCGCGTTCTTCTCCCACGAGGCATTGTCGTCGATGGGAAACACGCCGCTGTACTGGCCCGGCTTGTGGATCGAGCGGGTGACGACGCTGGCGGCCGAGATGTGCACGCCGTCTGCAAGGCTCAGGTGACCGAGGATCACCGCACCGCCGCCGACGGTACAGCCCGAGCCGATTCTGGCGCTGCCGGCCACGCCCGCGCAACCGGCCATCGCGGTGTGCGCGCCGACATGAACGTTGTGGCCGATCTGAATCAAGTTGTCGAGCTTGACGCCGTCTTCGATCACCGTGTCGTCGAGGGCGCCGCGATCGATGCAGGTGTTGGCGCCAATTTCGACGTCGTCGCCGATGCGCACCGCACCCAGTTGTTCGATCTTTTCCCATCGACCCTGGGTCGGTGCAAAGCCGAAGCCATCGGAGCCGATCACGACCCCGCTGTGCACAATGCCGCGCGCACCGACACTGCAGCCCGCGCCCAGCGTGACGCCTGCGGCAAAGCGCGTGTCGGCGCCGACCATGGCAGCGCGACCGATCACGCAATGCGGGCCGATCACCACGCCCTCGGCGAGCGTCGCGCCGGCCTCGATCAGCGCCAATGCGCCGACCGTGGCCGAGGCAGCGACCCGCGCGCCCGGGTCGACGACGGCACTGGGGTGGATGCCGGG
>JAYUSP010000062.1:0-2766 GCA_043755615.1 Betaproteobacteria bacterium | reverse complement strand
GAGGCGCCAAGCCGCTCTTCGTTTGTGCTGGCACTTGGCAATGTAGGAGCAGCCAGCGACGCTCGGTGAAGGTCAGCAAGCTGTCGTAAACCGGTCGCGCGAACATCCAGAGTTGAGCACCCGGATACGACCCATTGCTGCCGGCGGCGGTTTTCCCACCGACCGACCGGTTCACCTTGGAACTTGACGTTCGCCGGCGCCGGCGAGAACAGCCGAGATGGCGACAGCGGTCGTTCGCCGAGGCCGGCCGAAGATCTCGGCAGTTTCGCCGTCGGACGTCTGCATCCGATGGTCACGAACTGGCACTGCCGACCCTCAGCCGACATAGAACCAGCGGATCTGGCCGCCGCAAACCGACCGTTCGATGGATGGCTGCATGAACCCCAGCGGCGACATCACCAGGTGCGTGGTGCCATCGCGCCACGGTGTCTTCAGCTTGAGCACCACCTGGCCGGCCGCGTTGCACTGAACCCGTTCGTTGGCCAGCGCTGGGCGGGTGATGTAGCGGCACAGTTGTTCAAGCGACCTGCGGTCCTCAGCATCGCAGCGCACAGCGGCGTGCAAGCTGAAACCCTGCATGTCGGCACACAGCGTCAGGTTGAACCCGGTCTCCCTAGGCATTGCGCATTGCAGCGTCAGCACCTTTTGGCCGGCCCGCGAGCCAAATGCAATGCGGTAGCCTGCAGCGGCCTCAGCGTGCGGGCTTCGTCGGAATCGCCGTCGTTGTCTGCCATGTAGGTCGAGGCCTGCTCCTCCACCAGCGCGCCGCGCCGCGTGAGTAGCTTCATCATGCGCGTGATGATCTTGTGCAGCACCGCCTGCAGCGCTTCATCGGTCGGCGCGGGCACCTCGACGAAGACGGGTTCACCGTCGGCGCCGCGCCGGTACACGCCGTCCAGCACCAGGCAGTGCAGGTGGATGTTGAGGTTCGCGGCCGACCCGAAGCGTTGAATGAGCGCGACGGCGCCGCTGTCGGCCTCGTCTGCCCTCAGCCCCGCCTGGCTGGTGGGCCGCGCCTTCACGCTGCACCCGGTGCACTCGGCGGCTAACGCCGCAGATACGCGCGCTGCGACGGCCACGTTCAACGCCGCCACCGGCCGCTTCACCGGCCACCGCGCACGGCCGTGGTGTTCGTGGTGAATTGAGCGGGCCTGCCCCAGGGCACCTGGACACATGAACGCAGGCGCTATCTGTCGAAAAAATTGACAGTCAGCATGACTGATGGCATGTCAGCCGCCGAGTGCCGGCAATAAGTCAATTTTTATCAACGAGTTACAAACTTGGTGCGCAAATTGCTTGGGTTGATTCGTGCGGCTAGTCCTATCTCGTACGGCACGTAGTGAACCTTGGCGCTGACCGTAATTCCGCGCGCGGCCACCCCGAATGCACCCTCACGGAGATATTCACATGAAGCCACTTAGCAACGTATTGAGCATGGTCGGCGCCATCGTCCTGATGGCT
This sequence comes from Betaproteobacteria bacterium, assembly GCA_043755615.1. Taxonomy (GTDB): domain Bacteria; phylum Pseudomonadota; class Gammaproteobacteria; order Burkholderiales; family Burkholderiaceae_C; genus Rubrivivax. The sequence goes on along the minus strand of JAYUSP010000062.1, from coordinate 1,305 downwards.
GCCGCCCCTGTCAACGCCGCTGCCATCAAGGAGATCTTCTCCCTCGGCGGCGGCGCATTCCCGCAGGACCACATCTATCGCATCGACCTCAGCGCTGGCACGGTGACAGACCTCGGGTTTTCAGGCGTCGGTTTCCCGACCAACCTGGCCATGGCGCCTGACCGCACGCTGTACTACATGAACCCGTTCGAGGCTCATTCCCTTTACAAGGCAACCCTGAATGGCACCAATACCGCGTTGGTCGGCGCGCCCACCCTGGTGGCAGCGTTACCGACGGCCGGCTTCGGCATCATCGATGGCATGACCGTCGGGCCTGATGGCAAGCTATACATGACGGGCTACGGCAAGAGCGAAATCTATCGCTATGACCCGGTCAGCAACGTGTTCGCGCTCGCGGTCAGCTTGGTCGGCGGCGGCGAGTTCCGCTCCGATCTGGCCTTCGATCCGATCAGCGGCAACCTGGTCGGGCTTGGCATTGAACCAGGTAGCAGCGACCGTACGCTGTTCGAAATTCCTGCGGCAACGGTGTTGACCGGTGTTGGCAATCCTTACACCTGGGCCTACTACGGCGGCGGCTCGAGTGCCTGGGCGACCAAGGTCCTGGACATTGGCACCGAACTCGGCGGCAACCCGGACGGGCTGGCCTTTGACCCGACCAACGGCGATCTGTACATGTCGGGCGACGGCACGGGGGTCTACGCCTACGACCGCATCACCGCCGTTCGCGGCGGGCTGATCGCGGGTACCGGCGACGGCGCTCTCAACGGTCTCGGCTTCGATTTGGCGTTCCAGACCCGAGAAGTCCCGATCGGTGCTGTTCCTCTACCCGGCACCTTGGCGCTGGTGGTGCTGGCGCTAGCTGGCTTGGGCATGAGGCGGCGGCAGCGGCAAGGCTGAACGCGCGGCCGATGGCACCAATCCGAGGCCCCGCTGCGGTGGGGCCGCTTGTTTGTCGCGGCTCATTTTGCCGAGGGCCGCGTCAGGCCGTCACGCATTCCACAAAGTACGCGCGCTCGCCGGCGACCGCGCCGTCATGCTCCACCAACCCATGCACGTCGGTATCGAACCCCGGGAACGCGGCGTTGAAGGTCCTTGCGAACTTCAAGTAGTCGACGATCTTGCGGTTGAAGCGTTCGCCCGGAATCAAGAGCGGGATGCCCGGTGGGGTAGGGTGCTAGCAAGGACGTGGTGACGCGCCCTTCCAGGTCGTCGATCGGCACACGCTGCGCTTGCGGTGGGCGATGTGCGCGAAGGCGTCACTGGGCTTCATGGCAGGGTGCAGGTCGGACAAATACATCTCCGTCA
>JAYUSP010000061.1:0-8201 GCA_043755615.1 Betaproteobacteria bacterium | reverse complement strand
CGGCGGGAGCCCAAAACCGAAAAGAAAGTGACTCGCCGAAAGGCGCGAAATCCCGGCCGGCGGGAGCCATCAACAAAAAACAGGCCAGTTCGCAAAGTGCCCATAAACAGCGAGCTCAATCAGAGGTCCTCCGAGAAGTCACCGCGTGCGTGCCGCTCTTCGACCTTGGTCACGTACGAAGGCCGCCCGCCGCGCAGCACGCAGATACATTCATCGACGACGGCGAGCACAAAGACCGCGGCCCCGACGACAAAACTCAGTTGCGGGATCCAGATCGGAATGGCGACCATGTTGCCGGCGATATCGTTGAACTGGTAGCTCTCCCAGGTGAAGCGTGCGGCCCAGAAGCCGAGGTAGCCGACGGCAATCGCCGCCACCGCCAGCGAGGCGACTTCGAAGCTGCGACGCAGCGCGGGGGTCAACGATTCGAGCAGCAGGGTCACGCGAACAAAGTCGCCGTTGCGAAAGCTGTAGGCCATGCCCAGAAACGCCGCCGCGGCGCAGAGCCAGGAGACGATATCGTTGACCCAGCCGACCCGCCATTCGAGCGAGCGGCCGAGCGACGCACCGATCATCAGGATGAAGATCGCCAGCACACACAGCGCGGCCAGCATGCCGCCACCGGCGTAGACCGCGTCGAGCGATCGACGCAGCGTGCCCGGCGGCGGGCTGGCAGTCGATTCCGGAGTCGGCTTGGCGGTCGGGCCGGGCGGCGCGCTGGTGTTCACCGGCTCACTCGCTCACTGGTTCACTTGCTGTAAGCGTCGACGAGCTGTGTACCTTCGGCGCCGGCTTTTTCGAGCCATTCCTTGAGCATCACGTCGCCGACCTTCTTCATGTCGGCCTTGAGCTGCGCACTCGGCGGCAGGATCTGCATGCCACCGGCCCTGAGCTTGTCGATCGATTCGGTATTCGTGCGTTTGCTCGCCGCCCAACCGCGCACTTCGGCGTCGGCGCCGGCCTTCAGCAGCGCCTGCTTGCTCTGGGCATCGAGCGCGTCGAAGGCGGCCTTGTTGACGATGACCGCATTCTTGGGCAGCCAGGCCTGGGTGTCGTACCAGTATTTGAGGTGCTCGTAGGTCTTGCTGTCGACGCCGGTCGAGCCGCTGGACATGTAGCTTTCGATGACGCCGGTGGCCAGCGCCTGCGAGACCTCGGCGGCCTGCACGGTGACCGGTTGCGCGCCGATCAGTTCGCCGATGCGCGCCGTCGCCGGTGAATAGGCGCGCCACTTCACGCCCTTCAGGTCGGCCACGCTGTTGGCCGGCTTCTTGGTGTAAATGCCTTGCGGCGGCCAGGGCACCGAGTACAACAACATCATCCCTTGTTCAGCGAGTTTCTTTTCCATCAGCGGCTTCTGGGCCTTGTACAGCTTCATCGATTCGTCGTAGCTGTCGGCCAGGAAAGGCATGCCGTCGGCGGCGTAGATCGGCCACTCGTTGGCAAAATTGGCGAGCAGGATTTCGCCCATCTGCGCCTGGCCGCCCTGCACCGCACGTTTGATCTCGGGCGCCTTGAACAGCGATGCGCCGGCATGCACGGTGATCTTGAGCTTGCCGCCGGTGGCCTTGTCGACATCGGCGGCGAACTCGGTCATGTTCACGGTATGGAAGTTGCCGGCGGGGTAGGCCGCAGGCAGGTCCCATTTGACCTGGGCCTGTGCCGTTGTGGTGGCCAGCAGCGCCGCGGCGCAGAGTAGGGAGGAGAGCAGTTTCATGGGCGGGCTCCGGGCAGAAATTGAAGGGTGCAAAAGCATGAGGCGCGCGCTGCCGATGTTCATCGGGGTTTGCCTCAGGGGGGTCAGGGCGGGTTCAGAGCAGGTTGCAGTCTAGTAAAGTTGACGATAAAGTGTCAATAAATCTTCGACAGTTCAGTGAAAACACCGATGCCCCGAAAAGCCTCATCCGCCGCGCCCGCCGCCGCTGCGCCGGCGCCGAAGAAGGCAGCTTCGGGCATTGTGTCGTCGTCGCACCTGGTGTCGGCCAAAAGTGTCGAGTTGTCGGAGTTCGAGTTCGGCTTGATCGTCGCCTGGAACGCATTTGCGCGCTGGGCGGTGCGCTGCATGGCTGCCGCCGGCTGCCCCGACCTGACGATCACCGACGTGCTGCTGATGCACCACCTTTGCCACCGCGCGCGCAACAAGAAGCTCGCCGACATCTGCTTTGTGCTGAATTACGAAGATACCCATGTCGTCGCCTACTCGCTAAAGAAACTCGTCGCTGCCGGCTTGGCCGCGACCCAGAAGCAGGGCAAGGAAGTGGTCTACAGCCCGACATCGCGCGGCGACTCCTTTGTCGCCCAGTACCGCGTGGTGCGCGAGCAATGCCTGGTGCAGAGCCTGGACCGCGAACTCAACGCCGATATCGGCGAACTTGCGCGTTTGCTGCGCACGATGTCGGGCATGTACGACCAGGCGGCACGCGCCGCGACATCGTTATGAGTGCGGCGTACCTGGGCATCCTGATGCTCGACACCCGCTTCCCGCGGCCGCTGGGCGATGCGGGCAATCCGGCAAGCTGGCCGATGCCGGTGCGCCCGGCCGTGGTGCCGGGCGCGTCGCCGCAGCGTGTGGTGCGCGACGCCGACCCGGCGCTGTTGCCGCCTTTCATCGCTGCCGCGCGCCAACTGGTGCACGACGGCGCCGCGGCGATTACCACCAGCTGCGGCTTCCTGGTGCTGTGGCAGCACGCGCTGCAAGCGGCGCTGCCGGTGCCAGTCTGGACATCGAGCCTGCTCAAGCTGCGCGAACTGAACCGCCCCGGTATCTTGACAGTGGATGCCCAGGCGCTGGGCAAGGCGCACCTGCTGGCCGCCGACGCTGACGCGGCGACGCCCATCGAAGGCCTGAAGCGCGGTTGCCCGCTGCAGCAAACCCTGCTCCACAACCTGCCGGCGCTCGACGCCGTGCGGGCGCAAGCCGATGTTGTCGCCGCCGCGATTCAACTCGTGCAGCGCCACCCACAGATCGACTCGATCGTCTTCGAGTGCACCAACCTGCCGCCTTATGCCGACGCCGTGCAGCGTGCCACCACGCTGCCGGTGCACCACCTGTTGAGCTTTGTTCAAGAGCGCTGGAAAGACCTGCCATGACCGCCCATGTTGAAGACCGCCGCTGGCAATTCTGGATCGACCGCGGCGGCACCTTCACCGACATCGTCGGGCGGGCGCCGGGTGGCGAGCTGCACACGCTGAAGCTGCTCAGCGAGAACCCGGAAAGTTATTCAGATGCCGCGGTCGAAGGCATCCGCCGCCTACTCGGCCTGCAGATGGGCCAGGCGATCACGCCGGCGCAGGTCGACTGCGTGAAGATGGGCACCACGGTGGCCACCAACGCACTGCTCGAGCGCAAGGGCGACCGCACCCTGCTCGTCACGACCCGTGGTTTCCGCGACGCGCTGCGCATCGCCTACCAGGCGCGGCCCAAGCTCTTCGAGCGCCACATCGTGCTGCCCGAATTGCTCTACGAGCAGGTCATCGAAGCCCAAGAGCGGGTTGGCGCGCAGGGCGAGATGCTGCTGCCGATCAACCTGGGCGCGCTGCGCCCGAAGCTGCAGGCGGCGTATGCGGCCGGCATCCGCGCCTGCGCGATCGTCTTCATGCACGGCTACCGCTACACCGCTCATGAGCAAGCGGCGGCGGCGTTGGCGCGCGAGATCGGCTTCACGCAGGTCAGCGCGTCGCATGGCGTGAGCCCGCTGCTCAAGCTGGTGTCGCGCGGCGACACGACGGTCGTCGACGCGTACCTGTCACCGATCCTGCGCCGCTATGTTGACCAGGTCGCCGGCCAGATGCCCGGCGTGCGCCTGTTCTTCATGCAGAGCAGCGGCGGCCTCACAGAAGCGCTGCGCTTCCAGGGCAAGGACGCGATCCTGTCCGGACCGGCGGGTGGCATCGTCGGCATGGTGCGCACCGCAGTCGCCGCGGGCCACGACAAGGTCATCGGCTTCGACATGGGCGGCACCTCGACCGACGTGAGCCATTTCACCGGTGGCGCCGCGGGTGAATTTGAGCGCGCCTTCGAAACCCTGGTTGCCGGCGTGCGCATGCGTGCGCCGATGATGAGCATCCACACCGTGGCCGCTGGTGGCGGCTCGATCCTGCACTTTGACGGCGCGCGGCTGCGTGTCGGCCCCGACAGCGCGGGTGCCAACCCCGGGCCGGCGAGTTACCGACGAGGTGGTCCGCTGGCCACCACCGATGCGAATGTGCTGCTGGGCAAGATCCAGCCGGATTACTTTCCCAAGGTGTTTGGCCCGAATGCCAACGAGGCACTCGACCGCGCTGTCGTGTCGAGCCGCTTCGAGACGCTGGCCGCGCAGGTGCGTCAAGCCACCGGCCGCGCCGCAACGCCGCAGACGCTCGCCGAAGGCTTTCTGCAAATCGCGGTGCAGAACATGGCCAATGCGATCAAACGCATCTCAGTCGCCCGCGGTTATGACGTCACGCAGTACACGCTGCAATGTTTTGGCGGCGCCGGTGGCCAGCATGCCTGTCTGGTTGCCGATGCGTTGGGCGTGAGCCGCATCTTTGTGCATCCGCTGGCGGGGGTGCTGAGTGCCTACGGCATGGGCCTAGCCGACCAGATCGTGATGCGCGAAGCATCGATCGAATTGCCGCTCGACGAAGCCGGGCTGGCCGCAGCCGAGACGCGCTTGCGTGAAATCGGCAGCGCGGCGCACGGCGAGGTCGCCAGCCAGGGCGTGGTGCCGGATCGCATCACGCTGCGCCGGCATGTGCATGTGCGTTATCAAGGCACCGATACCGCACTCGACCTCGGTTTTGCTTCGATCGAAACCATCCGCGACGAGTTCGAGGCCGCCTACCGGCAGCGGTTTGCGTTCCTGATGCCGGGCCGCATGCTGGTCATCGAAGCGGTGTCGGTCGAAGCGATCGGTGCCGGCGAGCGTTTCGACGACGGCGCGGCAGCCGCGGCGGCGGAGCCGGCGGCCTACCGGCCGCAGCCCGAGACCCGCGTCAAGATGCACAGCGGCGAATGGCTCGACACCGAGCTTCATGTGCGCGAGTCGTTGCGAGCCGGCGCGCTGATCGACGGCCCGGCGGTGATCGCAGAAAGAAACGCGACCACGGTCGTCGAGCCCGGTTGGCAGGCGCGGCTGCTGGCCGCCGGCGCGATCGATCTGCAGCGCTTGCTGCCACGCGCGACGCAGCATGCGATCGGCACCGATGCCGACCCGGTGATGCTTGAGGTCTTCAACAACCTGTTCATGAATATCGCCGAGCAGATGGGCCTGCGTCTGCAGAACACTGCCTACTCGGTGAACATCAAGGAGCGGCTGGACTTTTCCTGCGCGCTGTTCAGCGCCGCCGGCGAACTGATCGCGAATGCGCCGCACATGCCGGTGCACCTGGGGTCGATGAGCGAATCGATCAAGACCGTCATCGAGCGCAACCCACAGATGATGCAGGGCGATGTCTACGTGCTCAACGACCCGTATCACGGTGGCACGCACCTGCCCGATGTGACGGTCGTCACGCCAGTGTGGATCAAGGCGCCCACCGGATCCGAACCCGAATCCGAAACCGAAATCGGTGACACGAAGCCCAGTTTCTACGTCGCATCGCGCGGCCACCATGCCGATATCGGCGGCAGCACGCCGGGGTCGATGCCGCCGTTCAGCAAGACGATCGACGAAGAGGGCGTGCTGTTCGACAACTTCCTGCTCGTGCGCGGCGGCGTTCTGCGTGATGCCGAGTTGCGCGCGCGGCTTGGCGGCGGGCGGTATCCGGCACGCAACCCGGAGCAGACCATCGCTGACCTGCGCGCGCAGATCGCGGCCAACGAAAAAGGCGTGCAGGAACTGCGCGCCATGGTCGCGCAGTTCGGCCGCACGACGGTGGCCGCGTATATGCAGCATGTGCAGGACAACGCCGAAGAGTCGGTGCGGCGGGTCATCACCGCGCTGAAGGACGGCGACTTCTTGCTCGCCCTGGACAACGGCGCACAGATCAAGGTCAAGGTCACCGTGCACGCCGCGCAGCGCGAAGCGACGATCGACTTCAGCGGCACCAGCGCGCAGTTGCCAAACAATTTCAATGCGCCCAAGGCGGTCACGATGGCGGCGGTGCTGTATGTCTTTCGCACCCTCGTCGACGACGATATCCCGCTCAATGCCGGCTGCCTCAAACCGCTGCATGTGATCGTGCCCGAAGGCTGCATGCTCAACCCGACACCGCCGGCGGCGGTGGTCGCCGGCAATGTCGAAACATCGACCTGCGTGACCAACGCGCTCTACGGGGCGCTCGGGGTGATGGCGGCGAGCCAGTGCACGATGAACAATTTCACCTTCGGCAACGAGCACCACCAGTATTACGAAACGATCTCCGGCGGCTCCGGTGCCGGGCCGGGTTTCGACGGCACCAGCGTCGTGCCGACGCACATGACCAACTCGCGGCTGACCGACCCCGAGGTGCTGGAATTTCGCTTCCCGGTGCGGCTGGAGAGTTACGAGATCCGCCCCGGCTCGGGCGGCGCCGGCCGTTGGCGGGGTGGCGACGGCGGGGTGCGCCGGGTGCGTTTTCTCGAGCGCATGACGGCGTCGATCCTGAGCAACGGCCGCGAGGTGCCGGCCTTCGGCATGGCTGGCGGCTCAAGTGGCGCGTTAGGCATCAACCGCGTCGAGCGATGCGATGGCAGCCAGGAGACGCTGCGCCACATCGGATCGGCGGTGATGGAGCCGGGTGACGTGTTTGTGATCGAGACACCGGGCGGCGGCGGGTACGGTCGCGCCGGGAGCCTCTAGAACCGCCAGATATTCATGCGCGCGCCGGCGCGCAGGCCCCGCACCGTGTCGTCGGGCGCCGTGCCCTGCAAGGCCAGCCGGATATCGCGCGCGATGCGGCCGTTGGTGTAGTAGCTGTGCTGGGTCAGCCCGGTGACGAGCGGGCTGCAATCGACCTGCGCCATTTTCTGGTGCAGTACCTGCGGCCGCGCGGCGCCGCGCTGGCCGAGCCGGTCGGGGTTGCCCTTGGTGTAGTCGCTGATGCGCAGCGCGGTGTCGTTGGGGTTGTGATAGATCCAGACCTTGTTCGCGACCTGATGCACCTGCTCCAGCGCCCGGCCGTTTTCGAGCACGTCGTCATCGACATCGGCGGCGCACAGGAAGACATGGTCGAACAACCGCGGCAACGCCGTACCGGGGCTGTGCTCCCACAAGCGGTTAAGCGCGTTCTGGAGCACATAGTTGCCCATCGAGTGCGCCAGCAGATGCAGTTTCTGGCCGCAGACCTGCGTCTCTTCCATCTGTGACACCGCGCGGTCGATTTCACTGGGCCGCATGCCCTGGCTGGTGAGATCGGTGCGCAGGGCCTGCACTTCGCGGTTGGCGATGCGTACTTCGCGGCCGAGCTCGTGCAGGAAGTCGCGCATCTTGAGCAAACCACGCCCGACCGCGCCCGCCGACCCGCGGGCGTCGGCGCGGTCGCTCTTGTAGCTGGCGAAGGGCAGGGCCTGGCCGTTGGACGGCCAGGTGAAGAGCACCACCCGCACCTGCTGCGTCGCTGCGCCGCCGTCTTCGGGCTGATTCATCGTCGCTTCGAGGCTGGCCGCGCTGCCGACTGCATCCTCCCAACTCACGTTGTAGCCGTGGATGAGCAGCATCAGGTCGTGGCCGTTCCGCATATCGGCTTGCAGGTCGGCGAACATCGCCTTCGACCCGAGCAACACCTTCTTCTGCGCACCTTCGTTGACCATGCCTTCGGGGATCGACTCCGGATAGGCCTCGATGCGCTGGCCTTCGCGCAGGCATTGGCCAAAGTAGTCCTGCAGAGCTTCGCCGTCACCGGGGCCGGTGTCGGGCCGGTGCCTGGCCAGCAACTCGGCCACCTTGGCATCGTCGGCGGTAAAGGTCACCTGGCCAAAACGCAGATTCTCCATGCCGTCGCTCGAAAACTTGGTGCCGTAGCGGTCAGGCTTGAAACGGTCCAGCCCTTCGTGGCCGCGGTTGGTGGCGTAGAAGACGGTGATGTCCAAGATGCACTCCTGTTTTTTGATCGAGTCCCGCACCGTGGCTTGGTGGCGTCACTGCGTCAATCCCCAACCCTGAGAAGGGCAAACCCGTAAACAACGATGACAGAATTCGCGCCGTACAGGTGGAGGCACAACGATGGTGATAACGGCTTGGGCCCTGGTGGTGATGCTGACCGCGGGCGGTGCGGCGAACCCGGCGTTGGCCGAAGCGCTG
>JAYUSP010000060.1:0-8218 GCA_043755615.1 Betaproteobacteria bacterium | reverse complement strand
AATACGGCACAAGCTGCAACTTCCTAACTTCCTGACAGGAGCAAAACATGGGTTCTTTCTCAATCTGGCACTGGCTGATCGTGCTGTTGATCGTGGTGATGGTTTTCGGCACGAAGAAACTCAAAAACATGGGTGGCGATCTCGGCGGGGCCGTCAAGGGCTTCAAGGACGGCATGAAGGAGGGCGGGCAAAGCGACGACAAAACGGCCGCGCTCACACCGGGCCAAGTCACCAACGCACAGGCTGCCGACAAGCCTGCCGACAAACCGGTTGATAAAACCACCATCGACGTTGAAGCGCGTCAGCGCTCGTAAACCGCGCATGGCGTTGACCGTCTCCGTAGTGAAGCACGCCTGCCCCGAATGGCTCATGCCGGGAGTCGGCGAAATCCGGCCGCTTCGGTCATGATTGATCTCGGCATTTCCAAGATGATGCTGATCGGCGCGGTGGCGCTGATCGTCATCGGCCCTGAAAAGCTGCCCAAGGTTGCGCGCACGCTCGGCCATCTGGTCGGCAAGGCGCAGCGCTACGTCTCCGATGTGAAGGCCGAGGTCAATCGCTCGATCGAGCTCGACGAGCTGAAGAAGATGAAGACCGAGTTCGAAGATGCCGCTCGCGATGTCGAAAAGACGGTGCAGGGCGAAGTCAACTCGGCGACCGCGGCGTTTGACCAGGACTGGACGGCATCGACCACGACCACCGGCAGCGCTGACGCGGCGTTTGGCGATGCTGCATACGAGGCACTCGCACCGCCGCCGCCGAGCTACAAACACCCGAAGAAAAACTGGCGCCTCAAACGTGGCGCGACGCCGCAGTGGTACAAAAACCGCAACGGCGTGCGCGGCAAGGCGCAGTCGGGCGCGGCACGGGTGGCGCGCTTTCGCCCGCCCGGGCTGAAGACGATGCGATGAGCGAGCCCGACCCCGGCAAGGCCCGCAAACGCGACGAACTCGAAGGCACCGAAGCGCCGTTTGTAGAGCATCTCGTCGAGCTGCGCGACCGCCTGATCCGGGCGACGATCGCGATCGCGATCGCTTTTGCAGTGCTCGCTTTCTGGCCCGGCTTCGGGCCGCTGTACGACCTGCTGGCGCAGCCGCTGGTCGCGCACCTGCCCAGCGGCACCAAGCTCATCGCCACGAATGTGATCTCGCCGGTGCTGGTGCCGCTGAAGATCACGCTGATGGCGGCCTTCCTGGTCGCGCTGCCTTATGTGCTGTACCAGGTCTGGTCGTTTGTCGCGCCGGGCCTGTACTCGCACGAGAAAAAATTCGTGCTGCCGCTGGTGGTCTCGAGCACGCTGCTGTTTTTCATCGGCGTGGCGTTCTGTTATTTCATCGTCATCCCGGCGATGTCGCAGTTCATCCAGTCGTTTGCGCCGGCGGCGATCACCGCGGCGCCGGATATCGAACAATATTTCGGCTTCGTGCTGACGCTGTTCCTGGTTTTTGGCATCGCTTTTGAAGTGCCGGTGGCGGTGATCGTCCTCGCCCGCATCGGCATCGTCAGCATCGAGCAGCTGAAAAAATTCCGCGGCTATTTCATCGTCTCGTCGTTCATCGTCGCCGCGGTGGTGACACCGCCGGATGTGATCTCGCAGCTCGCGCTGGCGATCCCGATGTGCATCCTCTACGAGATCGGCATCATCGCAGCGCAGATCTTCAACAAGAAGACCAAGACCTCCGAGGCCGCGGCCGACGAAGCCAAACCCGGCTGATTGCCCAGAGGCGCGGGGTGTCGCGGCGCGCCGCGCGCTGCGGCGCGGCGATCCTATCAGCGCTGCCGTGCGGTGGGTCGCTGGCCGACGGTGACCACCAGATCCAGGGTCATATCACCGCGCCGCACGGCCAGGGTCGCGTTTGACGCCGGTTTTAATGCCGCGACGTTTCTCATCAACTCTGCGGTGCCGGATACCGGCAGCGCGCCAATCGCGGTCACCACATCGCCGGGTTGCAGACCGGCCCGGCTCGCCGGCCCGCCTTGAACGACGCCGGTGATGAGCACGCCCTGGCGTACGGCCAGGCGCAACGAATCGGCGATCTCCGGCGTCAGCTCGCGCAGCTCCATGCCGACCCAGCCGCGGATCACGCGGCCGTCGCGGATCAACGCCGTCATGACCTCGCGCGCCAAGTCGATGGGCACCGCAAAACCGATGCCGACGCTGCCACCACTTTCGGAATAGATCGCGGTGCTGATGCCGACCAGCGCGCCGCGTGCATCGACCAGCGCACCGCCAGAATTGCCGCGGTTGATGGCCGCATCGGTCTGGATGAAATCCTCGAACGTCGACAGCCCGAGCCGGTTGCGGCGCAGTGCGCTGACGATGCCGGCGGTGACCGTCTGGCCGACGTTGAACGGGTTGCCGATGGCGAGCACCGCGTCGCCCACCTGCAGCCGGCTGGCGTCGCCCAGGCTGATCACCGGCAACGCACCGAGCTCGATCTTGAGCACCGCGACATCGGTCTCGGGGTCGGTGCCGACCAGCCGCGCTCGTGCCTGCCGGCCGTCGGCGAGACGGACTTCGATATCGTCGGCGCCAGCGATGACATGGTCGTTGGTCAGCAGGTAACCCTCGGGCGAAACGATGACCCCCGAGCCGAGGCCGATCTGCACCTGGTTGCGCTGGACGCGGTCGCCAAAGAAGAAACGTGACGCGGCGTCGTCGGCCTGCGCGCTGCGCGCAGGCGCCTTCTGCGCGGCGATGCTGACGACTGCCGGCATCGCGGCCTGCGCCGCAGCGCGCAACCCGCCTGTTGCGGCGACCGGCTCGGTGGCAGCGGCGCTGGCGCCTGGGCCCGCGGCTGAAACCGCGGTGGATGCCCGCGGGGGTGGCTCTGCCGCCTCGGTCAGCGTCGGCGCCGGCGACGCTGACGTGCCGCGCAGCCACTGCGGCTTCAAGGTCGTGACGACAAACAGCGCGGCCACGGCCACCGTGACGGCTTGGGAGAAAATCAGCCAGACTCTGCGCATCAAACGAGCACCTTCAATGGCCTTGCGTTCCGAGATCGAAACCACGCTGCGCGACTGGCTGGCGGTGGACCGCTTCGAAGATTATGGGCCGAACGGCCTGCAAGTCGAAGGCCGTGCCGAAGTCCGACGTATCGTCAGCGGCGTCACGGCCAGCCTGGCTTTCATCGACGCGGCGATCGAAGCGCGTGCCGACGCGGTGCTCGTCCACCATGGCCTGTTCTGGCGCGGCCACGATGGCCGCCTCACGGGCTGGTTGCGGGCCCGCGTGGCGCGCCTGATGGCGCACGAGATCAACCTCTTTGCCTACCACCTGCCGCTGGACGCGCACCCGGCGTTGGGCAACAACGCCCAGCTGGGCAAACGACTCGGCCTGCGCGCCGACGCGACCTTCGGTAAACAGGGCCTCGGTTTTATCGGCCCTGCCACGGCAGGCCTTGATTCGCAAAATTCGCTCAGCACGCTCGACGGGCTCGCGGCTTGCATCCTCGCGGCGCTGCAGCGCGCGCCGCTGGTCCTGGCCGGTGATGGCCGCGCGTTGCGGCGCATCGCCTGGTGCACTGGCGGCGCGCAAGGTTTTTTTGAAGATGCCATTGCCGCTGGCGCCGACGCTTTCATCACTGGCGAAGTTTCCGAGCCGCAAGCGCACCTGGCGCGCGAGACCGGGGTTGCGTTCCTCGCCTGCGGCCACCATGCCACCGAGCGTTTTGGCGCGCCTGCCGTGGCGGCGCAACTGGCGCAGCACTTCGGCCTGGAGCACCAGTTCATCGATATCGAGAATCCCGCGTGAACACGCCCTTGCTGATCACGATGGGCGATGCGGTGGGCATCGGGCCGGAGTGCATCGTGCGGGCTTTTCTCGCCGGTGATGCCGCGCGTTCGGTGGTGATCGGCGATGTCGCGGTGATGCGCCGCGCTGCCGCTTTGCTGACCAGGCGCCCGGTGGTCGCTGTGATCGAGTCCCCGGCTGATGTCGATGAGGTGCCCGAGGGCTGCATCCCGGTGATCGAGCCTGCCGGTTTGCCGGCGGGCTTGGCCGCGCTGCCCTGGGGCCAGGTCGACGCAAGTTGCGGCGCCGCGGCGGCGCGCTGCATCGAAGCCGCGGTGGCCTTCGTTCAAAGCGGCGCGGCGGCGGCGATGGTGACCGCGCCGATCCACAAAGAAGCCCTTGCAGCGGCCGGCATCCACTTCCCGGGCCACACCGAGATGTTGCAAGCGCTAGCCGCCGGCGATGCACCCGCGGCGCCGGTGCGCATGATGCTGGCCAACGACGAACTGCGGGTCGTGCTGGTGACGATCCACCTCGCGCTGCGGCGCGCGATCGAGGCGCTGGACTTCGACCTGGTCTTGCAGACGATCCGCATTGCCGACCGCGCCGCACGCGGCTGGGGGCTGGCTGCGCCGCCGCGCATCGCGGTCGCCGGCCTCAACCCACATGCCGGCGAAGGGGGCCTCTTTGGCAGCGAAGAGCAGGCCTTCATCGCGCCCGCGGTGCAGGCCGCGCGTGCCGAAGGCATCGACGCCAGCGGCCCCTTTGCACCCGACACGGTGTTCATGCGCGCGCGCCACTCGAGCCAGCACCCGGGCGAGTTCGATCTCGTGATCGCGATGACCCACGACCATGGCCTGATCCCGGTCAAGTACCTCGGCGTCGAGCAGGGGGTCAACGTCACGCTCGGCCTGCCCTTTGTGCGCACCAGCCCCGACCACGGCACCGCGTTCGATATCGCCGGCCGTGGTGTCGCCGATGCCTCGAGCCTGCTGGCGGCGATCCGCTGGGCGCGGCGGGCGGTGACCGCAGCATCGGGCTTGACGTCGACGACCGCCGCGCCGCCGTCGTCCCCGCCGGTCAGGTCGTGAAAGCGCCCGCCGCCGGCGTGACCTTGGCCAACTGCCGCCGCGCGCGCGCGGTGGCCCGTTCGACGAGGTAGGCACTCTCGAAGGCACGCAGGCGAGCGCTGTCGCACAGCCGCACCAGCATCCGGTGGGTCAGCGAGATCGCTTGTTTGTGTTTGCGGCCGCGCGAGAAGACAAAAAACGTGCGCGCCGGGTTGACGTGGGTCAGGCGAACCTTGTGCCAGGCGCCTTCGAGATGCATCTGGTAGGCGTAGCCGATCTGGACATGTTCGGCGAGTGCCTTGCCCTGCATCGGCTCGATCGGTTCCGGCGCGGGCATGCCGTCGATCGCGATATCGACCTCGGCGATCGGGGCTTCGGCGCCGACTTCGATGTCGACCTTGCCGGCCCAGTCCACCGAGGCTTCGTCGACGAGGCCGATGCGCTGGATCTCTTCGGCCGTCAGGGTCGGCAGGATCGCGTCTTCGCTGGTCGTTGCCGGGTCGCCGGAATGGCTGACCTCGGCCTGCGACGGGATCGGCGTTTCGAAGACCTTGTCGACCTGGCGCGCGAGCAGGTTGAAGTCCAGCGTCGACAGCGCCTCGCCCTTGAGTGACTGGGCATGGGCCGGCAGCAAGGCGCCAAAAAAGGTCTTCTTCGACTCGGCCGGCCAGGCAATGAAATCCATGCCCTCGGTGAGCTCCTGCATCAGCTTGGGCAACTGCATCAGGAAGGTCTTGCGCTGTGCCGGCGTGCCCTTGGGCTGCACACTCATGAAGAGCTCGCGCCCGGCGTGACGGAAGCGCTTGAAGCGTGAATCGTCGGTGCCGTCGGTCAGATGGGCCTTGACCAGCACCTGGCTCCAGACCTGCGAGATGAAGTCGCGCACAAAGGGCGGCACGGCCAGCGTGCCGAGTTCGCCTTCAAGGCGGTTGGCGTAGTGCTGGCGCACCCGCGCCTGGCCTTCTTTCTGGGCGATCAGCGTTGCCGCGTCACCCTGTTCGCTGACTTCCTGCCGAGCCTGCTCGTTGACAAAAGCCTCGAGCGCGGCGAGCTGACGCTCGTAAACCTCGGCCTGGTCGAAGTCGCCTTCGACGATGCCCTGCACAAGCTGGCGCACGCGCTGCAGGAAGAGCTTGCCTTCTTCAGCTTCGAGGTCTTCGAAGGCGCTGGCCAGCGACGAGATGCGGTTGATGAATCGCCGCACCGGATGTTTGCGCGACGAAAAGAAGGTCGGGTCGCCGAGCGCGGTGCGCAACACCGGCAACTGCAAGCGGCCGATCTGGCGTGCCATCTGTGGTGGCACCTTGGGGTCGGACAGGATTTGGTCGAAGAGGCTGCCGACGACGTCGATCACCATGTGATCGAGGGCACCCGAAGAGGCGCTGCGCAGCTCGTCGCGGTGGGCGCGGATCAGGTTCGGCGCGGCCAGACGCAGGCCATCGTCGGTGTAGCCGTCGAACGGCGCTGCGCCGCTGTCGAAGTCGCCAAGATTGCTCTGACCGCCGCCGCGGTCGTCGATGTTGTCGTCGCCCCCGCCGCCGTTGCCGCCCCCGTGACCACCGCCGCCGCGGTTTGCGACCGTCAGGCGGCGCATCAGCGACATCAGCTCGACATCGACCTGGCCCAAAGGCGTGCCGCCGCCGCGCCGCGACATCGGGCGGCCAATTGCGCCGGGTTTGCTTTCGCCCGCGCCGGCGCGGCGGCTGCCGGCGCCCGGTGCGAAGCCGCTGCCGGTAGCGGGGCCGTTGAGCGGCGCCGGCCGGCTGTCGCCGCCGCGTGTGCTCTCGGCTGGCGGGCGATCCTGGGGGCGGTCGTTCTGGCGGTCTTGCTGTCGGTCGAGCGGGCGGTCGTGCTGGCGCTCATTATTGCGGTCGAGCAAGCGTTCAGACATGCCCACCGGCTTGATGCCGACGGAACGCAACTCGCCCATCACCGATGCGTAGATCTGCGGCAGGGTTGCGGCGAGCGAGCGGATGAACTCGGCCTCGAGCACCTTGCGCACGTCGGCGCGGTCGGACACCGACTCGATGGCTCGAATCGTCGCGTAGCCGATGATTTCAGGGCGTAGCGGGTTGCGCGGCGGTGCTTCGGCGCGGCGCGCTCCGATCGAGCCGAGCATGGGCCCGACACAAGTGTCCAGGTCACGCAGCTCCCAATCGCAGTTTTGCGCGATCTGCATGCCAAAGCGCTCGGCGGCGACCTGAACCTCGACCTCATGGTCGTCGACGAGGCTGAGTTCGCTCCAGTTCGTGGGCCCGGCGTCGGGTGTTGCAAAGGGGCGCACTTCGCGCAGCAGGCGGTCGTCGAAAGCGCCGTTGAAGGTCAGCGCAAAGATCGCCGACTTGCGGTTCAACTCGAACTGCGCGCCGAGCAGGCCGTCACGCTGGAAGACGTTGTTCGACGACAACGCCGCCAGGCCCAGGCTTTCGATCGTGCGCTCACAAGCTGCGCGCACGGCGGCCTTGACACGCTCGGCGGCGCTGGCCAGTGCAGGGGGCAGTGGGCGAAAAGGGGCGTTCATCGGCGAAGGAGTCGTGGGCCCGTCAAGGGGCTTGCCTCCTTCTCTTATCGGCGCCGCCGGCCTGGGATGAAGGGCGGCGGCGCGCCATTTTTCAGCCCGCGCCCCCGAGTTGCCCCCTGCTGGACGCGACTTCAGCGCGACTTCAGCGCGTCGCGGATTTCGCGCAGCAGCACGACGTCTTCAGGCGTCGGCGCCGGCGCGGCGGGTGCCGCCGGCGCTTCTTTTTTCATCCGGTTGATCTGCTTGACCATCATGAAGATGATGACCGCCAGGATTGCGAAGTTGATCGCCACGGTGATGAAGTTGCCGTAGGCAAACAGCGGCACACCGGCTTTGCTCAGCGCTTCATAGGTCATCGGGCCCTTGAAGTCTGCCGGCGCGTCGGACAGCATGATGAAGAAGTTGGAGAAGTCCAGCCCGCCGAAGATCTTGCCGACGATGGGCATGATCAGATCCTTGACCAGCGAGTCGACGATCTTGCCGAAGGCGGCGCCGATGATGACGCCGACGGCGAGATCCATCACATTGCCCTTCAGGGCAAATTCCTTGAACTCGGATGCAAAACTCATGGTGTCATGTCCTCTTGGTTGTCGCGCCCAAAGCGGCGCTGCAGGGCGGTTGCCCCGGCCGTACGGTAACGGGCCGCGGGGCAGGGCGTCAACGCGACGTTGGCCCAGGAGACCCAGCCCTTGGCTCCGTTAGAATGTCGGGTTGATTCGCAAGCACCCAAACTCCCCCGAGGTTCTTCATGAGTGATGCCGCTGTCGACACCGGTCGACGCACCTGGATCGCGATCACCTGTGGCGCGGGCGCCGTTGGCGGCTTGGCCGCGGCGGTGCCGTTTGTCAGAACCTTCGAACCGTCGGAGCGCGCCAAGGCTGCCGGGGCGCCGGT
>JAYUSP010000059.1:0-2777 GCA_043755615.1 Betaproteobacteria bacterium | reverse complement strand
CCGGCGCAACCCCGCTGCTGGGCAACCTCGACGATCCGATGACCCTGTGGCGCTTGGGCCGCCTGGCCGACCTGGTGCTGCACCTGGCGCCACCGCCCGGGCAGGGCGATACCGACCCGCGCACGGCGGCACTGCTGCAAACACTGGCGCGCGGCGGGCGTGTGCGGCGCCTTGTCTATGCCAGCACGAGCGGCGTGTATGGCGACTGCGGCGGCGCCTGGGTCAACGAGACCCGCGCTGTCGCGCCAGCCACGCCGCGGGCGGCTCGACGTGTTGACGCCGAAGCGCGTGTGCGTCACTTCAGTCGCGCGACCGGCTGCGTGGTCAGCATCTTGCGCGTCCCCGGCATCTATGCCGTCGGCCGCGATGGCGGCCACCCGAAGGAGCGGCTTCAGCGCGGCGCGCCGGTGCTGGTCGAAGCCGACGATGTCTATACCAACCACATCCACGCTGATGACCTGGCGCGGGCCTGCGTGCTGGCCTTGCACCGGGCGCTGCCGCAGCGGGTGATCAACGCCAGCGACGATACCGAGCTGCGCATGGGCGACTATTTCGACCTCGCCGCCGATCTCTTCCTCCTGCCGCGCCCGCCGCGTGTACCGCTCGCGCAGGCAGTCGCGTTGTTGTCGCCGATGCAGTTGAGCTTCTTGGCCGAATCGCGGCGGCTCGACAACCGGCGGCTGAAAGAAGAACTCGGCCTGCGCCTGCTCTATCCAACCGTGCGCGAAGGACTCGTGGCGCCCGACGCCGCCGAGGTGCGCGTCAGAACAGCCCGCTGATGCGCCCGTCGGCGTCGACGTCGATGGCCGCCGACGACGGCAGCTTGGGCAGCCCGGGCATGGTCATGATGTCGCCACAGACCAGCACCACAAAACCGGCGCCGGCGGCGAGGCGGACTTCGCGGATATGCAAGGTGTGGCCCGACGGCGCGCCGCGCAAAGTGGGGTCGCTGGAAAACGAATACTGCGTCTTCGCGATGCATACGGGCAGGCCGCCGTCACCCTGGTCTTGCAGCGCCTGCAACTGCCGGCGCACCGCGGCGTCGGCGCTGACGCCTGCGGCGCCGTAGATCTTGCGGGCGATGGCTTCGGCCTTGTCCCAGAGCGTGGCCTCCTCGGGGTAGACAAAACGCAGACCTGCCGCCGGTGCCGAAGCGGCCTGTATTTCGTCCACCGCCGCGACGACTGCTTCGGCCAGCTTCACGGCGCCGCGCCCGCCTTCGGCCCAATGGCGCGCGACCACGAGCGTGGTGCCGAGCCTGGCCACTGCCTGCGCCACCAGCGCCAGCTCGGCCGGCGTATCGTGGGCAAAGTGGTTGAGCGCGACAACACAGCGCAGGCCGTAGTGCTGCTGCACGTTGTGCACATGACGTTCGAGGTTAGGCAAACCAAGTCGCAGCGCACCGAGGTCTTCGAGACCAAGTTCCTTCAGCCCCGCGCCACCGTGGTACTTGAGCGCACGCACCGTGGCCACGATCACCGCGGCAGCCGGCCGCAGCCCGGACAGCCGGCATTTGATATCGACAAACTTCTCCGCCCCCAGGTCGGCGCCGAAGCCGGCTTCGGTGATCACATAGTCGGCCAGCTTCAGCGCCGCGCGGGTGGCAATGACCGAGTTGCAGCCATGCGCGATATTGGCAAACGGCCCGCCGTGGATGAAAGCCGGTGTGTGCTCGAGTGTCTGCACCAGATTCGGCTTGATCGCGTCGCGCAGCAAGGCGGCCATCGCGCCCTGCGCCTGCAGGTCGGCGGCGGTGATCGGCCGGCCCTGAAGCGTCGCGCCGACGACGATGCGCGCGACGCGGGCTTTCAGGTCCGCCAGGTCGCTGGCCAGGCACAGGATCGCCATCACCTCCGACGCGACGACGATATCGAAGCCGTCTTCACGCGGGAAGCCGTTGCCCGGGCCGCCCAGGCCGATGGTGATGCGGCGCAGCGCGCGGTCGTTCATGTCGACCACCCGCCGCCAACTGATGCGGCGCAGGTCGAAACCGAGTGCATTGCCGTGGTGGATGTGGTTGTCGATCAGCGCGGCCAGCAGGTTGTGCGCCAGCCCGACGGCGTGGAAGTCGCCGGCAAAATGCAGGTTGATGTCCTCCATCGGCACCACCTGCGCATGGCCGCCGCCGGCAGCACCTCCCTTCATGCCGAAGACCGGGCCCAGCGAAGGTTCGCGCAGGCAGACCATCGCGCGCCGGCCGATGCGGTTGAGCGCATCGCCGAGGCCGACGGTGGTCGTCGTCTTGCCTTCGCCGGCGGGTGTCGGGCTGATCGCGGTGACGAGGATCAGCTTGCCGTCAGGCCGGCTGTGCAGCGAGCGCAACTGCGCGATGGAGATCTTGGCCATGAAGCGGCCGTGCAGTTCGAGCGAGTCTTCGGCCAGGCCCAGCCGGTCGCGGGCGAGGGTGGTGATGGGCAGCAGCGTTGTTTGCTGGGCGATCTCGATATCGGTGGGCATGCGATTCAAGAATCTCAAACCCCTTCGGCGCGCTTGAGTGTCTTCATGCGGTCGACGGTCTGCACTTTGAGGGTCTGTTTTTCGCCGCGGCGCACGATGTCCAGCGCGACCTCGCGCTCGGCGCGGCCGCCGGCCCAGAGCGCCTTCCACAGTGCCTCCAGCGTCTGCACCTCGGTGCCGTCGATGCGCAGCACGGTGTCGCCGGGTTGCAGGCCGGCGACGTCGGCCGGGCTGTCGGGGTTGACCCGCGCAATGCGCACGCCGTCGTCGGTTTCGACGCCGTTGATGCCGATCCAGGCCCGTTCGCTGGCGCGGCTGGC